>JASLJL010000126.1 GCA_030152405.1 Gordonia sp. (in: high G+C Gram-positive bacteria)
GTGCGGAGATGGCCCGCCAACTCCGCGCGCTGTAGCGGCGGCGGAGTACGGACGACGAAGCCCCGGAGCGGGCGGCGAGAATCTGTCTCGTCGGCAGTCCTCGCGGGCTCGCCTATCGGCTCGCGCGCTGCGGAGAGCTCCTCAACAGATTCTCGCCGCCCGCTCCGGGGCTTCGTCGTCCGTACTCCGCCGCCGCTACAGCGCGCGGAGTTGGCGGGCCATCTCCGCACGGTAGCGGGCGACGTTGCCCATCTTGACTCCCTCGTAGCCACGGACCATGTCCGGCAGGTCGGCGATCGCGGTGGCGGCGGCGATGCGCTCGGGCGCCGGGTAGGTTCCGAGCGCGCCGACGACCAGGTCGACGGCGCGGCGGTACTCCACGATCAGCTCACGCTCGGTGCGGCGGACTTCGCCGTGACCGAACGGATCGAGCTTGGTGCCGCGCAGACGCTTCATCTTCGACAGCCCCGTCATCGCAGGGGACGCCCACTGGCCGAGCGACAGCTTCTTCTTCATCCCCATCTCACGCAGCATCGGCGGGTGCAGACGCAACGACACCTTCGCGTCGTCGCCCCAGGTGTTCGAGATCTCCGCGGCGAACGCGGCGTCGTCGGACAGTCGTGCGACCTCGTACTCGTCCTTGTACGCCATGAGCTTGTACAGGTTGCGAGCGACGGCCGACGTGAAGTCGTCGCCGAAGCCGCCACGATGCACACGCTGCACGTCGGCCAGCCAGGAGTCGGCGTACTTGGTGCTCTGGTAGGCGACCAGCTCGTCGTAGCGCCGCTCGACGATCGCCGTCAGCTCCTCGCCTGCGCCGACGAGAGTGGACGCGGCGTCGGTGGCGGCCGTGCTCGGTGAGTAGGTCGGAACCTGCACGCGGACCGACTCCGCAGCGGCGACGACGTCCTCCGGCGCCACGACGGCCTGGCGTCCGCGGCGGAACGCCTGAATGTTCGCCTCGACTGCGACGCCGTTGAGCTCGATGGCCCGTTCGATCGCATCGGCCGAGATCAGCAGGGCCCCCGTCTGATACGCCGCGCCGACCATCAGCATGTTCGCGTACTGCTCGTCGTCGAACAGGTCGTCCGACAGTTCGCCGGCGTTCAGGTACACCGACCGCGACACGTGATCGTCGATCGCGGTACGCACGGCGAGCGCCTCTGGGAACTGAACCGAGGTGTCGATCACCATCGAGCCGGTCGGGACCTTGGCGGTGGACACGACGGCGACTGTCTTGGCCGTCGACGCGACCTTGAGGTTCACCGGATCGGCGCCGACGAGCTGATCGCAGGCGAGGTAGACATCGCAGTCGCCGGAGGCGACCTTCGCGGCCTGCTCGACCGGTGACGCCGACACCTTGATGTCGCTGACCACCGCGCCGCCCTTCTGCGCGAGGCCCGTCATGTCGACCGTGCGGGCGCTGTGGCCGTCGATCACGGCGGCCGTCGCGAGGACCTGCGACACCGTCACCACGCCGGTGCCGCCGATGCCGGTGACGCGGATGGTGAAGTTGCCGTTCATCGTCGGGCGGAACGCAGGCTCCGGGACGAGCGAACCGGCGATCGGAGCGACGCGCTCGCGGGAGCGGACGGTGCCGGGAACGACGCTGACGAATGCCGGGCAGTCGCCTTCGAGGCAGGAGAAGTCGAGGTTGCACGAGCTCTGATCGATCTGCGTCTTGCGGCCGAACTCGGTCGACACCGGGTGGACGGACAGGCAGTTCGACTTGGCTCCGCAGTCGCCGCAGCCCTCGCAGATGCGCTCGTTGATCATCACGCGCTGCTTCGGCGTCTTGAACTGACTGTTCTGATCGGTTCCCTTGTCGCGCTTACGCTTACGACGCTTCTCGGCGGCGCAGTGCTGATCGTGCACCAGCACCGTGACGCCGGAGACCTCGGCGAGCTCGCGCTGGACGTCGAGCATGTCGTCGCGATGGCGGACGTCGACACCCTTCGGCAGGCCGAGCGACTTGGTGCGCGACGGATCATCCGAGGTGACGACGATCTTGGCCACGCGCTCGGCCTGCAGCAGTGCGAGGATCTGGGGCAGAGTCATCTGCCCGACCGGGTCCTGCCCGCCCGTCATCGCCACCGTGCCGTTGAAGAGCAGCTTGTAGGTGATGTTCTCGCCTGAGGCCACCGACGAACGGACCGCGAGCGAGCCCGAGTGCATGAACGTGCCGTCGCCGATGTTCTGGACGAAGTGCTTCTCGGTGACGAAGGGCGCCATGCCGAGCCACTGGCTGCCCTCGCCGCCCATCTGGGTGACGCCCGCGATGTCGCCGACCTGCTCGGGCTCCATCAGGAGCACCATCGCGTGGCAGCCGATGCCTGCGCCGACGAGGGTGTCGTCGGCGACCTTCGTCGAGCTGTTGTGCGGGCAGCCCGAACAGAAGTAGGGAGTGCGGACGGCGAGCGGCAGCATGATGCGCTCGCGCTTCGCGTTGCGCTCGTCCATCCACCGCTGTGCCGGTTCGATGTGGTGATACTTGCCGAGTCGGGCCGCGAGGCCGCGGGAGACGGCGTCGACGTCGAGCTCCCCGAACCTGGAGAACAGCGTCGAGCCGTCCTCGTGGGTCTTGCCGACGATCGCGGGAGCGTCCGACCGGCGGAACAGGATGTCGCGCATCATCGTCTCGATGAAGTCGCGCTTCTCCTCGATGACGATCACCTCGTCGAGGCCGGCGATGAAGCGGTCGAGGATCCCGCGCTCGATCGGGTACACCATGCCGAGCTTCAGGATGCGGATGCCGAGGCGACCGAGGTCGTCGTCGGAGATGCCGATCAGCCGGAGCGCTTCGCGCAGGTCCAGGTAGGTCTTTCCGGCGGCGACGATGCCGATGCGGTCGTCGCCCGTCGACTGCACGATGTTGTTGAGGCCGTTCAGCCGCGCGTACTCGACGGCGCGCGGGATGCGGGTGGTGAGCTGATTCTGCTCGAGCTCCATGAGCGTCGGGCCGAGAAGTCGACCCGAGGGGATGTGCGGGCTGGTGCCGAGGCCGCCGTAGTCGACCTCGAAACGGTCGAGGTCGATCTCGGCGGTGGACGAACCGTCGGCCACGTGCGCGGAGATCTTCATCGAGGTCCACAGCCCGGAGACGCGGCTCATCAGGGCGGCGTGGATGCCGAAGTCGAGGATGTCGGCGCTGTCGGCCGGGTACAGGATCGGCATGTACAGGTCGGCGAGGGCCATCTCCGACGAGCAGGGGACCGTGGAGCTCTTGGCGCCGGGATCGTCTCCGACGAGGGCGACGGCGCCGCCCGCGGAATGGGTGCCGATGATGTTGGCGTGACGCAGGGCGTCGGTCGCCCGGTCGAGGCCGGGGGCCTTGCCGTACCAGTAGCCGACGAC
>JASLJL010000156.1 GCA_030152405.1 Gordonia sp. (in: high G+C Gram-positive bacteria)
GGAAACCCTGGCGTTCGGTGGCGAAGTGGTTCGCCAGGCCGGTCATCGACGACCACAGGAGGGTCATCGCCGCCGGGACGTCGCCGTCGTAGCCGAGCCGGACGAGTGCGCTCGAGAGGCTGGACACCATTCGCGCGGTCGCGTTCCGGAGATGATCGGCGACCTCCGGTTGCACGGCGTCGACGTCGGTGACCAGGCTGAGCGCGTCGAACTGCCGCCCGAACACCATGTATCCCTCGCGGTAGAGGTTCGTGGTCGCGGTGAACAGTTCGGCGGCGCTCGCGGCCGTGGCCGCGGTGGGTTCGAGGCCTGCCGACATCCGGTCGAGGCGGTCGGCGAACACCGCGATGAACAGGGACTCCTTGTTGGAGTAGTAGGTGTAGACCGCACCGAGCGAGATGCCCGCTCCGGCGGCGACGTCGCGCATGCGCAACGCGGTGAAGCCACCGGACACGAGAAGGGCCTCACCGGCACGCAGGATGTCGATGCGACGTTGTTCGCGGTCTCCCCACCGGGTGGTGGGCGGCTCGTCTGGACTGCGGGTCACCACATCATCCTGCACTGTGCGCGGTTGCGCGGTCGTCACGAGTCGCCGGCGGCCGCGGATTCGTCGTACAGCGTCGCATCGTGTGCGCAGACCATCTCGATGGTCCCGGAAGTGCGTTCGTGCAGGTCGGCGAGCCGCTTCCGAGTCTCGCCCGCCAGCCGGGGAGTGCGCGCGGACGCGAACTGGGAGAACGACATCGACAGCGGGACCGATCCGCCGCGCACCGCGTTCCGGTGATAGAAGGCGTCGCCGCAGTGCAGCAGCCACCCTCCCCGCGACGGACGGCGACTCCCATGTGCCCGGCGGTGTGCCCCGGCAGAGCGACGAATGCGACGTCGTCGCCGAAGCCGACGAGCGACGTCGCGGCGAAGCCGAACCAGTCGTCGGGCGTCGCATCGTAGGCGTGGACGTCGTCGGGGTGGGTGGACTGCCGCCACGGCCGGTAGCGCACGGCAGGCGACTGCCCGCGCGCGGAGTCCGCATCGGCCAGTTCGCGTGCGCTGACGTGAAGGCGGGCGGAGGGGAAGTCGTCGACGCCCCCGGCGTGATCGGAGTCCAGGTGTGTCATCACGACGTCGGTCACGTCGGAGCGCTCGAAGCCCAACGCCTCGATCTGGGCGAGAGCGGTCTCGTGGTAGTCGAACTCCGGCCTGATCACCCGAGTCAGGGGCCCGATTCGTTGAGCGGGCGCCTCCACGTCGCGGACTCCGAAGCCGGTGTCCACGAGGGCGAGCCCTCGCTCGGACTCGAGCAGCAGCACGTGGCAGACCATGCGACCGGACGCGATCGGATGCATGGTGCCGCAGTTGAGGTGATGGATCTTCATTGGTCGTCTCCAGACTCGGTCTGTTCGGTCGTCCCGGTGAATCGGAAGTGGTCGTCGCGGTGCTCGGTGAGCATCGCGGTGAGCGTGGCCCGATCGTACGGCCACAGGTCGACGTCCCCGCCGGGCGTGAGGTACCACGAATCGCAGCCGGTGGCCCACACCGTCGGGACCATCGCGTCGTTCGCGGCGGCCAGGAAGTCGTCCGTCGCCTCGTCGGTCACCTCTACGGTGTCGAACTCGCCCGCGGCGAACCTGTCGAGCCAGCCCGCGATGAACTCCGCGGTCTTCTCGGCGGTGTACTGCAGGGAGATCGAACCGGTCGGCGAGTTGGGTCCGAGCGTGGTGAACAGGTTCGGGAAGCCGGGAATCGCGCTCATCCGGTAGGCGCGTGGACCGTCGGACCACACGTCGTCGATCCGCACACCGTCGCGTCCGCGGAGATCCATCGGCCGCATGTAGTCGTGCGCGCGGAAGCCGGTGGCGAGCACGATGACGTCCAACGGATGCTCGACGCCGTCGTCGGTCACGATGCCGTCCGGTGTCACGGACGCGATCGGCGAGTCGACGATCGCGACGTTCGGCGCCTGGATCGCCCGGTAGTAGCCGCCGGAGAGCACCTGGCGTTTGCACATCGGCTCGTAATCCGGAGTGAGCGCGGCGCGGTCGGCGCGATCGCGGACCTGTGCCCGAAGCGACAGTCGGGCGTACTGCTGGACCGCCCGTCGTCGCCAGCTGGGCGTGGTCGCGATGTCGGCCAGGATTCCCGAACCGGCGAGCAGCGTCTGGTACAGACCCGTGCGCAACGTCGGGAATCGGGTCAGCAGAGCGGTGACGAGTCGGGGTTGACGTCGATCCATCGGTGCCCACATCACCCACTGCGGAGTCCTCGAGAAGTGCACGACGCGATCGGCCACACGCTGCAGAGCGGTTACGAGCTGCACCCCGGTCGATCCCGAGCCGATCACGGCGATCCGCCGGTGATGCGTCTGCAGGTCGTCGTCCCACCGCGCCGAGTGCACCACCCGGCCGCTGAACGTGTCGAGCCCCGGGATGTCCGGCACGTTCGGGTTGTGCAGGACGCCGGTCGCCATCACCACGAAGTCGGCGACGAAGACGCGGCCGTCGGCGAGCGTGACGGTCCACTCGCCGTCGTCGAACACCGCGGAGGTCACCTCGGCGTTCAACTCGATCCGACGGCGCAGACCGAGTTCGTCGATCACGTCGTTCAAGTACGCCTTGATCTGCGGGCCGGTCGCGAACATCCGCTCCCAGTCGGGTTTCGGCGCGAAGCCGAACTGGTAGAGGTTCGACGGCACGTCGCAGGTCAGGCCCGGATACTTGTTCCAGTGCCACACGCCGCCCGCCGCGTCGCCCTTCTCGAGGACGGTGACGTCGTCGAATCCGCGCTGGGTGAGTACGTGCGCGGTCGAGATCCCGGCGACGCCCGCGCCGATCACGATGACCCGGGGAGACCTCGTCATGACGCACGCTCCGCGAAGCGATCGTCGAGGAAGGCGAACACGCGGTTCCAGGCGTCGGCGGAGGCGTCGGCGTCGTAGGCCAGGCCCATCACGCGGAGGAGAGTCTGCGGCACCCGGTCGTCCAGCTGGTTCGCAAAACTGTGTCCCACTCCCGCGTACGTCTTGGTGTCGTGCGCGACGCCGTTCTTCTCGAGCGCTCGCGTCAGTCGCTTCTCGCCACGCAGCACGAACGGGTCCCTGGCGCCGAACGACGCCACCACCGGGCACATGTCCGGTCCGGCGAAGCCATGAGTCAGAACCGACCCGTAGAAGGGGGCCGCCGCAGCGTACTTCTGATCGTCGGCCACCAGCAGGGCGAAACCTCCGCCCATGCAGAATCCGGTGACCGCGACGTCGCCGGTGCACGCCGGCATGGCGGTGAGGGAGCGTCTGGCCGATTCGATCACGTCGAAGGCCCGACCGCGGCGCGTGGCGAGCGACTGCATCGCCGACACGACGCAGGTGATCTTGCGTCGGCCGCCGACCGTGAACAGCAGCGGAGCGAACGCGACGTATCCGCGCCCGGCGACGATCCGCAGATTCCGTTCGATGTCGGCTTCGGCGCCCGTCACGTCATGGATCAACAGGACGCCGGGGCGAGGCCCGTCGACGTCGTCGGGCAGTGCGACGAGTGCTTCGAACGGTTCGTCGCCGGGGACGACGATCTTCTCGATGGTGGTCACAGGGTGTTCTCCTCGATGGGCTGTGCGTCGGCGCGGTGAGGCGCGGTCACGGTGAGTGGGAGTCGCATCGGGATGCGGTGCGAAGACATGAGGTGCACGTCGTCACGGGTGGCGAGCCTCTTCAGCGTCGCGAGGGTGCGACGCTGGGCGTCTCGGTCCGCGGCGGTGAAGCGTTCGTACAAGCTGAGCGGGAACGCCGCAGGCGAGCCGCTGCGGATGTCGGAGTAGCTGGCGTCGCCCGTGTGTAGCAGCCAGTCGCCGCCGACGAGACGGACCGCGACCCCGCAGTGGCCGACGGTGTGGCCGGGCAGCGGAACGAGCATCACGTCCTCGACGACTTCGGCGCAGCCGGGCACACCGAACCAGTCGATCTCTCCGAGGTGCGTCCGCCATCGGGGGACGTGCTCGAAGAACCTCTTCCGGTACGAGACCCGAGACCGCAGCGACGTGCCCGACGCGACGTCGAGTTCGACGGGCGACACGTGCACCTCGGCCGCGGGGAAGTCGACGATCCCGGCGGCGTGCTCGCTGTGCAGGTGAGTCAGGACGATGTCCGTCACGCGGTCGGGGTGGACGCCGATCGACGCGAGCCGGTTGATCAGAGCGGCGTCGGGCCGGTTGGGAAGGCGGAGGAAACGGGATTCGAAGCCGATGAGCGAGGAATCGGCGAAGACCGCTGCGGGGTAGCCGGCGTCGACGGCGATCACCTGGTGACCCCGCACGATCACCAGTGCCTGTGTCGGCACTTCGCCGCCCATCGGCGGACGCAGGGGTGCGACGTCGAAGACGTGAACGGTGCTCATCAGCTCTCCTCCACGAGGCTCAGGGATCGGGCTGCGCGACGATCCACCTTGCCTGCGGCGTTGCGCGGGATCGTGTCGACGAACACGATGTCGCGGGGCCGCTCGAAGCGGGACACCCGAGAGTGGAGGTGATCGTGGAGGTCGGTCGACGTGACGTCCTTTGCGGTGACGACGAGTGCCACCAGACGTTGCCCGAAGCGCGTGTCGGGGACCCCAAACGCACAGGCGTCGGTGACGCCGGGATGTCCGGCGAGGGCGTTCTCGAGGGCTTGTGGGTACACGTTCTCTCCTCCGCTGACGATCATGTCGTCTTCTCGTCCGACGATGTGAAGCAGTCCGTCCGCGTCGAGCGATCCCAGGTCGCCGGTGGCGACGAGGCCGTCGTGCACGTCCTTCGACGCGCCTCCGACGTACTCGGCGACCGAGGAGTCGCCGCCGACGAACACCCGACCGGTCGTTCCCGTCGGCGTGGGGCGTCCGTCGTCGCCGACCACTGCGACGCGCACCCCGGTGACCGGCCGACCCACCGTCCCCGGGCGTCGGCGGAGGTCGCTTGGGGTCGCGAGGGTCGCGAGAGCCACCTCGGAAGATCCGTACCCGTTGAACAGCACGTCGCCGAAGCGGGCGGTGAACCGCTGCGCGGTCGCCGGAGACAACGCCGAGCCTCCGCTGAGCACCACGCCGGGCACTCGCGAGTCGGGCGTCAGGTCGGCGTCGAGGATCCGGGGCAGCATCGCGGGAACCACCATCAGAGCGTGCGCACGGTGCCGGACGCACTGATCGATCGTGGCGACCGGATCGAACCGCGAGCGGACGACGACCGTTCCACCGAGTCCCAGGGTGAGTCCCATCGTGGCCAGGCCGAACGCGTGGAAGAGGGGCACGGCGATCACCGTGCGCGAGCCGGCGCGGAGCCGAGTCCGGTCCAGGACGGTGGTCACCATGCTCAGCAGGGCGCCGATGTCGGGATCGCGCGGCACCCCGCGCGGGTTCCCGGTGGTCCCGGACGTGAGCAGCACGAGTGCGCCTTCACGATCGGGCGTCGGCAGGGTTCCGCGCGTCGACCGCATTCCCGGGTCGGCGACCGGCGTTCCCGTCGCGGCGATCAGGTCGGCGAACTCGGGGTCGGCGATGACGAGAGACAACCGCTGACTGCGGATCGTCGATTCGAGGGCGGCGCCCCGGAAGTCGGTGTTGAGCAGGACGACGTCGGCACCGAGACGGGCCGCGGCGAACACTGCGACGACGAAGTTCCGGCCGTTGCGGGCCATCACCCCGATGCGACGCCCGGCGCCGACGTCGAACGATTCGTCGAAGGCGAGCGCGGCGGCGTCGACCGCATCACTGAGAGCGCGGTAGGTGAGGGGACCGTGATCATCGTGCAGCGCGATCCGCAACGGCCATCGTGCGGCCGACACCGCGAGCACCCGTCCGAGACCGGTCGGCAGCGCGGCCCCGGCGCGAAGCATCCGCCACGAGGTGGTCGGGGTGGGCGGGGACAGCATCCCCGCACGCCACATCGACGAGGCGAACCGGGCTCGAGTACTGAGATTCTTCATCGCGACGCCTCTTCTCCGAGTGCTCCCGCCGAGTCGGCGGATCGTCGGAACGACTGGTTGTAGACGGCGTTCACCAGACCGTCCGCCGCGACCCCGGACAGTTCGGTCGGCCTGACCCACCACGGTGCGATTCGGCGCGGGCGTCGGGTCAGCGCCCGCGCGACGACGTCGGCGGCCTGGTCGGCGTCGAGCCCGGGGAGGCGGCGCATGATCGGCGTCGGAGCGCTCATGCGAGTTCGGATGAGCGCCATGTAGATCGAGGTCACGTCGATTCCGGATGCTTTCAGCTCGGGTCCGACGCTGCGGGCCCACGTGTCGAAGGCGCCTTTGGACGCTTGATAGGCGCCCCAGCGGGGACCCGGCGGAATGCGGACTCCGATCGTGGAGACGTTGACGAGGTGGCCGCGGCCGGCGTCCGCCATCGCGGGAAGGATCCCGAGAAGGAGACGCACGGGACCCAGATAGTTGACCGCCATGGTCCGCTCGAAGTCTTGCGGACGGTCGTACTGCAGTTCCAACGAGCGTCGGATCGACATGCCCGCGTTGTTGATGACCACGTCGGGAGCGCCGTGCTCGTCGAGCAGTCGTGCCGCGACGGCGGACGTCCAGTCCAGATCGGTCAGGTCGAGCGGATGAGTGTGCGCGGTCCCGCCCGCCGAGGTGATCTCGGAGGCCACCGCGTCGAGTCGATCCAGGCTCCGGGCGGCGAGGACGACGGTCGCTCCCGCCGCGCCGAGGTCACGAGCGGTCGCCTCACCGAGGCCGTACGACGCGCCGGTGATCAGCACCGTGCGACCTTCGACCGCCTCGCGGAGTCGATCCGGGTCGGTGTCGCGCGGCGGGCTAGACAGTCGATCGAGCAGGGTGGGTGCGTTCATCGGAGGACCTTCCGGTCGTGAGACGGCCGGCATTCGCGCGGCCTGGCGAACAGGGCGAGCAGCGTGGCGAAGGCGGCGGCCGCCGCGCCGACCACGAAGCAGACGCGGAACGCGTTCACGCCCTGGAGTACCCGGCCCACGAGCGTCGGCGCGCGGTCGTCGGACAGGGCGCAGATCAGCGAGCCGACGAGCAGAATCGCAGCGGAGGCGACCAGCACCGGCTCCGCGCCGAGCAGAGTCGCGGTGACGCCCCACGACGCGTTGCTGATGGAGGTGTTCAGGAGAGCAGGCAGATCGTTCTGGATCGGGATCACCAGCGACTGCATCAGCGACGCGCACAGGCTCGAGAAACCGAGGATGGTGATCACGATCACTGCGGACCGGCCGCCCGCCGCCGGGGTGTCGCGCGATGTCGTGAGCATCGTCGATCCGGTCATCGGACGCCGGCCTTCGTCATCGGCGCCAGGCGGTTGCCGGGCGCGATTCGGCCGCAGTCGGACGGAGCCG
>JASLJL010000022.1 GCA_030152405.1 Gordonia sp. (in: high G+C Gram-positive bacteria)
ATCGTCAAGACACTCGGGATGACGATCATCGTGGTGTTCGCCCTGGTCTACACGGCCGCGTGCGTCGTCTTCATGAACGGCCGGCCACTCGCCTCGGAGGCCGACGCCCGGACACGATGGACGTTCGCGACCGTGCTGGTGGCGCTCGCGCTCTCGCTGTTCCCGATCATCCACCAGGACGCGTTCGGGCTCGCGGCGTTCCTGATGGCGATCCTCTCGTTCATCGCTCCACGACGACTCCAGGTGGCGGTGATCGTCGGGCTGGTCGTCGCGGCGTGGGCGGTTCCGCTCCTGTTCGGCTGGACCGTCGACTTCAGCGTGATCGCCATCATGACGGCCGTGGGCACCACCATGATCGCGATGCGGGCGGTCAGCGAACGGGAGGCCGAACGTGCGGAGAGCGAGGAGCGGCAGCGTGAACTCAACGCCGAACTCGCCGTCGTCGCCGAACGCGAGAGCGTGGCGCGCGACGTCCACGACATCCTCGGGCACTCGTTGACGGTGATCTCGGTGAAGTCCGAGCTCGCCGGCCGTCTCGTCGACATCGACCCCGAGCGGGCGAAAGCCGAGATCGCCGAGGTCAACGCGCTCGCCCGGGAGGCACTGTCGGAGGTCAGGTCCACCGTCGGCCGACTCCGGATTCCGGAGCTGCCGAGCGTCATCGCCTCCGCCGGCAGCGCGCTCACGGCCGCGGGGATCAGCGCCGATCTGCCAGACGCCCACACCGCGACGCCGAACGCGACGCTGTTCGCGTGGGTGCTGCGAGAGGCCGTCACCAACGTGGTTCGGCATTCGAAGGCGTCGACATGCACCGTCACGATCACCGCGGACTCGTTGGTGGTGCGCGACGACGGTGTCGGGTCGCCGATGCTCGCATACGGCAACGGGTTGCGCGGCCTCTCTGAGAGAGTCGCCGACGCGGGCGGAACCCTCACCGTCGACTCCGACTCCGACGGCACCGTCGTCACGGCGAGCATGGTGGGATGAACGAATGATCCGACTGCTGCTCGCCGACGACCAGGCGTTGGTCCGCGGCGCACTCGCCGCGCTTCTCGATCTCGAATCGGATCTGACGGTGGTCGCGCAGGTCGGGCGCGGCGACGAGGTGGTCGACGCAGCGCGGGCCTCCGACGCGCAGGTGTGTCTGCTCGACATAGAGATGCCCGGGATCGACGGCATCGATGCGGCCGCCCGGGTGACGGCGGAACTGCCGGGGGTGCGGTCGCTGATCGTGACGACCTTCGGACGGCCGGGCTACCTGCGGCGGGCGATCGACGCCGGCGCGTCCGGGTTCGTCGTCAAAGACACGCCCGCGGCGCAGCTGGCCGACGCGGTCCGGCGAGTGCACTCCGGGCTTCGGGTGATCGACCCGACGCTCGCCACCGAGTCGCTGACGAGCGGCGAGAACCCGCTGACACCCCGCGAGACCGAAGTCTTGAACGCCGCCCGATCCGGTGGGACGGTCGCGGCGATCGCCGCCCAGGTCCACCTCTCGCAGGGGACCGTCCGCAATCACCTCTCGTCCGCGATCGGCAAGACGGGGACCTCCACGCGCGCGGAGGCCGCGCGCGTCGCACATGAGCGGGGCTGGATCTGACCGCGCCCGCGGGGCGGGTCCGCTCACTCACCGGCATCCGCACCGTCGCCGCCCTGACCGTCTGTCTGACGCACGCCGCGTATTGGACGGGGCACTACACCGACGACTGGCCGGGCCGGCTCTTCGCACGATTCGAGATCGGCGTCGCCCTGTTCTTCGTGCTGTCCGGTTTCCTGCTGTTCAGCCCGTGGGTGCGGGCACTGCGCGACGAGCGGCACGATTACCCGCCGCTCGGCCGCTACGCCTGGCATCGAGCGCGACGAATTCTTCCGGCGTATGTCATCACAGTGTGCGCGGTCTACCTGATCTTCCTGGTGCGCGACGACACGTCGCCGCTCGGGCAGGGATGGTCCGGTCTCGTAAGGAACCTGACGTTGACGCAGGTCTACGGCTTCGGTCACCTGCACACCGGGCTCACTCAGATGTGGAGTCTGGCGGCTGAAGTCGTGTACTACGTGATGCTGCCGATCATCGCGTGGCCGCTCGCCAGGTTCGTCTGCCGCGATCGGTGGCGGCCCGACCTGCTGTTCGTGGTCCTCGGCGGGCTGATGCTCATCTCGCCGATCTGGACGTTCGGGGTCCACGCCGACGGCGTCGACCTCACCGCCCGACTGTGGGCGCCGGCGTTCGCGTTCTGGTTCATCGGCGGAATGCTGCTCGCGGTCTGTGCGCACACCATCCGGTCGTGGCCGGCGTTGCCGAGCCTCGCGGTCGCGGTCGTGGCGTTCCTGCTCTCCACGGGGGAGTTCTCGGGAGAACCGACGATCGTCCCGGACGATCCGTCCGCGGCGCTCGTCAAGCACACGTTGTACCTGGTGACCGCGGTCGCGCTGATCGGCCCGCTGGCGATCGGCGGCGGCGACCTGTGGTCCCGGTTCTGCGGCAGCGCGCCGATGGTGTGGTTCGGTGAGATCTCGTACGAGTTCTTCCTGGTCCACGTGATGGTCCTGGAACTCGTGATGGATCTGCTCGGTTACCGGGTCTTCACCGGCTCGACGTTTCTGGCCTTCGCGACGACGACCGCGATCAGCGTGCCCGTCGCATGGGTGCTGCATCTCCTCACACGCCCGCTGTGGCGAGATTCGCAGGGGCGAAGTGTAGGTGTCCATCGGTAACATGGGCGCATGTCCGAGAAGAGTCGCTCAGTCACTGTCGCCGATCTGCGGCAGTGGACGGACGATTCGCGTGTGCCTGGCCAGCCGTCCGAGCTGTCCGACCTCGCGTGCCTGCTGATCGCGTCCGCGTATCTGACGCCGACGGCGCGGGCCACGCTCGTCCGCCGAGCATCGATCGGTCTTCCCCTTCCGTCCCCGGCCAACGGATACAGCGAACTGCGGCGGGTCCAGCGAAGCATCCTGCACGCCGAGGGATACCTCGACACCACCGTGCTGCCAGGCCTCGTCGTGCCGATCGTCCGGTCGCGCCTGGCAGCGCTCAACCGGCGACGCGACGAAGCGCACCGCGCGGTGGTCACCGCGAAGGGTGTGATGCCGAGCGGCACCCGAGCCATTCGGCGCGAACGCCGCGAGAACGTGTACCTCGAGATCGACGAGCGCGAGCAGTTGTTCTCCGGACTGCTGTGCACACCGGTGCCGAACCGTCCGGTCGGGGCGCGACGCGCCGGATCGGACATGTTCGACAAGATCGTCGGCGCCGTCGGGCAGGTCGGTGGACGCGGACCGCGCCGGCAGATGGAAGAGATGGCGGCGAAGGTCTTCGGGCCCGACGCGGTGCCCCCGGGGACGCTCGCGCGCGGCGCGACGTTCGCCGACGGATACGAGACGCTGCTGTTCATCGCCGGTCACTACTACGACCGCATCCGGTCCGACCCGGCGTGGCTGTCGGACCACTTCGAAATGCAGCGCGTCCAGGTGAACCTGCACGCCGAGCTCGCGGAGATCTCGTCCGACATCGTGGCGTTGCGGGCGCTGCGGGTCGACCTGGATCAGGCCAAGCGCAACGGCGGGTTCGACGCCGGATTCGCCGAACACATCGCAGCGCGCGAGAACGCACTGCGTCCGGTGTGGTCCGAGCTGATCGATCGGGTGCACGCCCTCAGCGAGATCTCGGCGACCGTCGAGTCGGCGTCGGTCGAACTGCGTCTCCTCGACGAGTTCGACCGCGCGTCGACGATCGACGCCCGCATCGATCATCTGTTGGCTCGGTCGGGCGATCGAGAGATCGGTGCGGATCACACACGCAGGCTGTCGCAGCAGGTCCGCAGTGGTGAGGAGCAACTGCGTGTCTACCGTGACGTCCTGCAGGGCAACATCTCCCAGCTCGGGCCCGGCTTGTTGAGGGAACTTCCCGAACGCTACGAACCCTGATCTGCGCATCGTTTGCATGCCACGCCCCGGCGCTTTCGTGCCGTCCTTCTCGAGATGTGACTCGTGTGACACTGCCAGTTATGTGTGACTAACACCCCGCCCTTAATCTTGGCGACCATGGCATCCTCGCGGTTCGTCCGCTTCGCGTCCGTGTTCGCAGCGGCCGCCGTCTCCCTCGTCGGAATCCCCGCCTCGGCGGGTATGGCGTCCGCCGTCGAGCCGACAGCATCCATCGTGTCCGAGACTCGAGTGACTCAGTACCGCGTCGACCTGAAGATCGAGTCGCCGTCGATGAAGACGACGATCCCCGTCACGGTGCTGTCGCCGCTCGGCGACGCGCCCCGTCCGACGCTGTACATGCTCGACGGCGCAGGCGCGGGCGACGATGTGAGCGACTGGATCACCAAAGGCGGCGCCGAGGAGTACTTCTCCGGACGCAACGTGAACGCGGTGCTGCCGGCCGGCGGCAAGGGGCAGTTCTACACGAACTGGTTCCGCAAGGACGCGAAGTTCGGGAAGCCGCAGTGGGAGACGTTCCTGACCGAGGAGCTGCCGCCGCTGATCGACGACCGGTTCGCGGGAACCGGCAGCAATGCGGTGATGGGTCTGTCGATGGGCGGGCAGTCGGCGTTCACTCTGATCA
>JASLJL010000219.1 GCA_030152405.1 Gordonia sp. (in: high G+C Gram-positive bacteria)
GGGTCAGGGAGTTCTCGAACCCGCCGTAGCCGTACAGCAGGGTGGGGCCCTGCGTCACGTCGTCGCGCTTGACCACGAAGTACGGGACCGCCGTGCCGTCGTCCGACGTCGCGAAGAACTGCTGGGTGCTCACGTTCGACGCGTCGAACCGCTCGGGGGAGGACTTGATCGGCGTCACCGTCGACGTCGCGTCGCCCTGCAACAGTGTCGGAGCCTGCGTGAACGAACTCGACGACAACCAGATCTCGTCGCTGTGGTCGGCGTCGGTGTCGAGGACGCCGATCGTCGCGAAGTCGGGCACGCCTGCCAGGTCCGCGGGCGTCCAGGTGCCGAACTCGAGGACCTCGAGCCGTGTCGCCACGTCGTGCAGCGTCACCAGGACGAGTCGCGACCGGGTGATCGCGTACGTCTCGAGGCTCGTGTGCGCATCGGGCTCGAACAGCACGGTGTGCGTGCGGTCGCCCGCGAGGAAGGCGTCGTAGTCGAACGCCAGCAGGGAGCCCGCGGGCCGCTCCACGCCGTCGACCGACCACGTGGACTTCGGCGTCACCAGCATCACGTCATGTCGCACGGAGAAGTCGGCGTCGGACGGGACGTCCACCTTGACGAGCTCGCCGTCGCGCAGTTCGAACTGCTCGGCGTTGTAGAAGTCCGTCGATCGGTACACGAAATGCCGCGGGAAGCCCGGCGTGGAATCGAAGGTGGCCCCGACGGCGACGTCGTCGACGGATCCGGTGAACACGGTCTCCGCCGATTCCAGCGGGGTGCCGCGTGTCCAGCGCTTCACCACTCGCGGGTAGCCCGAGGAGGTCCACGAGCTCTCGCCGTCCGGCTGGTCGCCGAACTCGGTGCCGACGTAGACGGTGTCCCGATCGATCCACCCGACGTTCGACTTGTTCTCGGGGAGGACGAAACCGTCGTCCACCCACGTTCGCGAGACCACATCGAACTCGCGCACGACGGTCGCGTCGGCGCCGCCGCGCGAGAGCGAGATGAGTGCGCGGTCGTAGTCCGGTCGCAGCATCGCCGCGCCGCCCCACACCCAGTTCTCGCCTTCGGCCTCGCGAAGGGCGTCGACGTCGATCAGGACGTCCCACTCCGGCTCCTCGGTCCGGTACGAGTCGAGCGTGGTCCGGCGCCACAGTCCGTACGGATTGGTCCCGTCGACCCAGAAGTTGTACAGGTGCTCGCCGCGGCGCCGCACGTACGGGATCCGGTCGTCGGACGAGAGGAGCTCCAGGGTGTCCGACTCCATCTGGGTGAACCGTTCGGACGAGGTGAGCTCGTTCACCGTCGGCTCGTTGTGTGCGCGCACCCAGTCGAGGGCCGCCTCCCCGGTGACGTCTTCCAGCCAGAGGTGAGGGTCGGTCGTCTTCTCGTCAGTCACGCGTCCAGGCTACCGGCGGCGTGGCGACGTGAGTCAGCGAGAAGCCGTGTCGAGCCCCGGCTCCGCCTGCTGGGCGTCGTCCTCGTTGTCGAGGCTGGGGATCTCGGTGCCGCGGAGGGAGGCGCCCGCCGTCTCCTTGAGGAAGTAGAGCGCGACCATGCCGACGACACACGCCGCCATCATGTAGGCGGCGGGGAACAGGTTCCACCCGGTGCCGTGAACCGCCGCGTCGTTCACCAGGGGAGCGGTGCCGCCGAAGGCCGCCGTCGACACGTTGTACGAGATGGCGAAGCCCGCGTAGCGGACGTGGGTCGGGAACATCGCCGGGAACGTCGCCGAGATGGTGGCCAGCTGCGGGATGTACAGCATGCCGAGCACGACGAAGCCCACGATCGCCCAGCCGAAGCCCTGGCCCATCAGCCAGTACATCGGCAGCGCGAAGACGAACAGGCCGATCAACGACGCCCACCACATGGGCTTGCGGCCCGTCGAATCCGACCACCGCCCGAACACCGGGATCATCAGCATCATCAGGACCTGCCCGATCAGGACGACCCAGGAGCCGCTCGACTCGGAGAGCCCGATCGTGTTCTTCAGGTAGTCGGGCTGGTACGCGAGCAGCGTGTAGTTCGAGACGTTGAGCGCGACCACCATGCCGAACATGATGAGGATCGGGCGCCAGTAGCCGACGATGGCCGTCTTCAGGAGCTCCATGCCCGAGGGCTCGCGCTTGCGCTTGTTGTCGACCTCGGAGAACACCGGCGGATCGTCCAACTGCGACCGCAGGTACAGACCCGCGAGACCCAACGGCAGCGCGACGAGGAACGGGATGCGCCAGCCCCACGACGACATCTGGTCCTCGTCGAGGATCGACGTCAGCAGCAGGACGAAAGCGGTGCCCGCCGACAGTCCGGCCATGGTGCCGAACTCCAGGAAGCTGCCGAAGCGACCACGTTTGCGGTCGGGAGCGTACTCGGCCATGAACGTGGCGGCTCCGCCGTACTCGCCGCCGGTCGAGAAGCCCTGGACCACGCGCAGGACGATCAGCAGCACGGGCGCCCAGATGCCGATGGACGCGTGCGTCGGCAGCAGGCCGATGAGGGCGGTCGCCAGCGAGATCAGCAGGATCGTGAGCGCCAGCACGTGTTTGCGGCCGAGCTTGTCTCCGATGGGGCCCCAGACGAAGCCGCCGAGCGGCCGGAGGAGGAACGACACGGCGAAACCGAGCATCGTGCCGGTGGTTCCCCACGCGCCCGGGAAGAACGCCTGGGTGAGGTACGTGGTGGTGGCGGCGTAGACGCCGTAGTCGTACCACTCGGTCGCGTTGCCGATCGCGGATGCGGCGATCGCCTTGCGGACGACGGCGGCCGAAGGCGCCTGGAAGTCCTGTGTGGACGGCGAGTCTGTCATTCTGTTCGTCGATTCGTGCTCGAGGAGTCGATGTCTCCGGGTCAGGTGGACGGGTCTCTCGCAGCCACGCACAGCGCGGCGGTTACCACTTCCTGACGGTCCTCGAGGACGGTTGACAGCCGGAGGAGTCCTCCGAACGGATTACCTCTCCACACCTAGCATGTCTGTTCGACGATGGGAAACCCGCGACCTGCCTTCGCCTGCTCAGCGACTCGCGTTCACGCAGGTGAGAATGTATCCGGCACCTCTCCCTCGCGAATCGGGCAACGGGTCTGCGAATAGATCGTCGGCATGCACAGATTGCAGTGCACACACCGCGAAACGGTCGAATCGTCCTCCTGGATGCGCAGCGGGAGGTCCGGTTCGCGCAGCAGTGCGCGGCCCATCGCGACGAAGTCGAAGCCGGCGTCCAATGCCGTCTGCATGGACGCGCGGTCGGTGATACCGCCGAGCAGGATCAGCGGCAGCGACACCGACTTGCGGAGTTCGGCGGCGAGCGGGAGGAGATACGCGTCCTGATACGGGTAGTGCTTGAGGAAGAGCGGGCCGACGGCCTTCATGCCGGTGCGGATCGGCCCCTGCATCGCGTCCGCGAACTCGGCGAGCGGCGGTTTCCCGTGGAACAAGTACATCGGGTTGAGCAGCGAACTCC
>JASLJL010000225.1 GCA_030152405.1 Gordonia sp. (in: high G+C Gram-positive bacteria)
GTCGCTCGGATGGGTGGACCTCAACCCCGCCCTGCCGATCGCGTTCAAGCGGCGGATGAGTCGCCTCACCAAGACCGACACGATGTTCCTGCACGCCGACCAGTCTGCGCGCGCCGACTACAGCGCCCGGATCGGGCAGGGTTGAGCCGAGCGTCCCCCAAGGCGGTTGGGCCGACTCCGAGGCGATAGCCGAGCGTCCCCCAAGGCGGTTGAGCCGACCCCGAGGCGACAGCCGAGGCGTCGTGTCGAAACCAGCCCAGAGACACCCACTAGGGTGAGAGCCGTGCCACACGATCCCGCGCCGCTCGCCCGGCTCCGCGCCGCGAGGCGAGCGCTCCGAGAGAGTCGCGACGACCTGCTGGAGGCCGAACTCGGTGCAGGTCGGCGCGCCCGACTCAGCGGTCGAGCATGGGTGATGCTCGGTGCGGTGGCAGTGGCCGTCGTCGCCCTCGTGGGAGTCGTGTCCTGGCGCTACGCGACGGCTCCGAGCTATGCCTCCGACGCGGAGTTCGTCACCGCGACCACGCAGCGGGTGACCCTGCTCCTCGAAGCCGACAGCTCCGACACGGGACGCGCACGACGCATCCTGGCGGGCGCGACGGGAGCGTTCCACGACTCGTTCGCGCAGTCGGCCGATGCCTACAGCCGCTACATCGAGTCGGCCCGTACCCGAGGATCCGGAACCGTCGACGGAGTCGCGCTGGCCCGCCGGGACGGGGAATCGGCCTTGATGCTCGTCGCCGCCAGTGTCCGTGTCACCACCAGCGGCGGCACCGACGACGCGGCGTCCGAGTTCCGGATGCGCGTGCTCATGTCACCCGACGACGGGGAGCTGAAGATCGCCGGCCTGGAGATGCTGCGGTGAGCATCGTGACGCGCCTCGAGGCGCCGGTGGGTCGTCGCACGTGGATCGCCGCCGCGGCCGCCGTCGTCGTGCTCGTGGTGGCGTTCGGCTGGTGTGTGCTCGCCGTGGCGTCGCGGTCGACCGAGACCGCCGCGGCGGACGCGCGCACCTCGCTCGCCGAGCAGGCGCCGTCGGTGGTGGCATCGGTGTTCACGGTCCACGGCGCCACCTGGAAGCAGGACCGTGCTCAGGCGCGCGAGGCGCTGGCCGAACCGCTCGCGACAGCTCTGCGGTCCGCATTGGCTGTCGGTCCGCCCGCCGGGGTGGACTCCGTCGTCTGGGCGCCGTCGTCGACGTCCGTGATCGATGTCGACGGCGACGTCGGATCCGCGCTGATCACGGTGCGCGTGACGGTGACCCCGGCGTCGGGGACGCGCACCGTCGCCGATCGGTCGGTGCAGGCCGACTTCACTCGGGTCGACGGCAGTTGGCGCCTGTCCGGATTGGACGAACTCACATGACGCGAGAATCAGAACGTCTCCGGCAGGCTCGGGGACGTCACCTCGACGCAGTGCGAGACGAACGTCTCGCGCGGATCGCGGCCGCTCCCGCGCTCCGGATCCGGGCTCGTCGCAAGCATGCCGCGCTCCGGATCGCGATCGCCGCAGCGGTGGTCGTCGCGATCGCCGCCGCCTGCGTCGGTCTGTGGGCGACACTCTCCGCGTCCGCCATGCGGTCGGATGCGGCGTCGCTGCGGGCCGCCGTCGCCTCGGCGTCGGACGCCGTCGTCACGATGCTCACGCCGGATCCGGTGCATCCGGACGCGTATCTGGACGCGATCTCCGACGACAGCACCGGCGATCAGCGCGAACGCTTCCAGCAGAACCACGACCCGATCGCCGACTACGTGCGCTCGCTGACGGTGCGGCCGGCCGGGCGCATCGTGTCGGCGGGCGCAGAGTCCGGCGGAGACGCGGGCAGCGACCGGGTCGCGGTCGTCCTCGTCGCACAGGCGACCGATCCGACACTCGTCGGCGGGCAGCGGGGCCAACAGCGCGTCACGCTCCGCGTCGACATGATCGACACCGACGGCCGCTGGCTCGTCGCCGACACGGAGCGACTGTCATGAGGGCCTGGAATGATCGGCCGGCCGCGGACCGGCGCAGCCTCGCCGTCTGGGCCGTGGTCGTCTCGACGGGACTCGTCGTGGCGCTCGTCGTCGGCGTCCTCGGGATCCGTGCGCGAGTGGAACCGACGCCGCCGGACCGCTCCGTCGCATCCTCGGCGGCCGCCGCCGTCACCGCGTTGATGACCTTCACCCCGGATGATCCGGCGACTCGCCGGACAGAGGTCGCCCGACACCTGACCGGAGTGCTCGCCTCGGACTACGCGTTGCGCGGAGCCGACGTCGTGTTCCCGTCCGCGGTCGCATCCGGCGTGTCGATGACCGTCGACGTCACCGATGCGGCCGCGGTCACGCGGACCGACCGCTCGGCCCGCGTGCTCGTGTTCGCCGACCAGACGATCGTGGTGGGAACTCACAAGGACGCGCCGACGCAGGCCGGCGTCGCTCGGTGGGCGTGGATGTCGAGGGTCGATGACCAGTGGCTTCTGGCTAAACTAGAACCTGTTGCACCCCAATGAGCCGCGCGGCGGCCGACTGTG
>JASLJL010000236.1 GCA_030152405.1 Gordonia sp. (in: high G+C Gram-positive bacteria)
CCGTACGCCCTCGACAATGGTCTGGCGGGGCGGCTCGGGCTCCGTCGCAGACTAGCTGCGTTGACGGACACCCGCGCGACGGGGAAAGCCGACATGAGGGTCAACGACGCGCTGCCGAAGATCGACATCCGACCCGACACGTTCGAGATCGCGATCGACGAGACGGTCGTCACGCCGGCACCGGCGGATGTCCTTCCACTGGCGCAGTTGTACACGATGTTCTGATGGGATCGTCGACCCTCGTCGCGATGCTGTTGGCCGACGGCAGGCTGCCCACCGGTGGACACGCGTACTCTGCCGGTCTGGAACCCGCGATGATGAGCGGTCTGCCGGCGTCACAGGTCCCCGAGTTTCTCCGCACGCGGGCCACGACGTCGTCTCGCGTGGAGGCTGGCACGGCTGTCGCGGCTCGACATGCGGTGCTCACCGGCGCTGACATCCGGGCCGTCGATGTCGCCTGGGCTGCTCGCACGCCCGCACCCGCGGTGCGGGAAGCGTCGATCGCTCAGGCCAGAGGGTATCTTCGGTTGGCACTCCGTTTGTGGCCTGCCGCGTCGTCCCTGGTCCAGATGCGCGCCGCATCGTGGTCGCCCTGCAGACCCGTCGTCGTCGGAGCCATCGCAGCGGAGGCGGGACTGTGCGCCGACGAACTCGTGCGGGTGGTGATCTACGACGAGGCGGCCACCGCGGCGGGAGCCCTGCTGAAGCTCGATCCGCGGGATCCCGCAGAGACGACGACGTGGATCCTCGACACGTGCGAGTATGCCGAGCCGCAGGTCGCGAGTCTTGCTGCGATCACTGAGCCGGCCGGAATCCCCGGCGCCGGGACTCCGCAGAGTGAAGAGTGGGCACAGCGGCATTCCCTCGCGACGCATCGGTTGTTCCGTGCCTGAGCCCGTGCTCCGCGCCGCCGTCGGAGTGACCGCTGCACCCGATCGGGCCCGCGTCTCATTGTCGGCCGCGGTCGGCGCGACCTTGGTGCCTCGGCTCTTGGGCCGCACCGAGAACTCGGCGCGTGTAGCCCTTGTCGCAGGCGGCGCGTTGATCCTCGGCGGGGACATCATCAGCCTCGACATTCACGTCGGCGCCGGATGCCTCCTCGAACTCAGCGAGGTCGGTGGGACCGTCGTCTACAACGCGGACGGCGTCGAATCCTGGTGGACCACACGAATCGTCCTCGAGGAGGGCGCCAGGCTCGTCTGGCGCGGTCTGGAGACGGTGATCTCCGACGGGGCAGACCTGCACCGACGGACCGACCTCACGATGGCGGCCTCGGCTCGTGCGGTGATTCGCGAGGTCACCGTGTTCGGTCGCTCCGGGGAGCGGGGCGGTCGACTCCTCCTGGAAAGCGCAGTCACCTGCGGCGACGATCCCCTCCTGGTCGAGTCTCTGGACGTTCGCGGTGATCGCCCACAGCCCGGCGTACTCGGCCGGCATCGGGTGATGGAGTCGATCCTGCTGGCGGGTGCAGCAGACTGCGCACCGCCCGACATCGACACTACCGACGTGATGGACTTGGCCGGTCCCGGCGCATTGGCGCGCCACCTCGGCGCACACCTGCACGAGAGTTCACTCGATCCGACGTGGGATCGCTGGACGAGAACCCTGATGGAGGACAACACATGACCGCGATGACCGGGACCCGGACAGTCCGCGATCCGGGCTGGCAATGGGCGGTGGGGGTCATCGTCGGCCTCCACGTCCTCGGCTGGGGCGCGCTGTTACTTCTGGTCCTGCCGTCCGGGGTCAGTTACTCGACGAGCGGACCGGCAGCGCTCGCCGTCGGCCTCAGCGCGTATGCGCTCGGTCTCCGGCACGCGTTCGACGCCGATCACATCGCCGCCATCGACAACACCACGCGTCGGTTCGTCGACCGGGGTCGCCCGGCGTCCACTGTCGGCCTGTGGTTCTCCCTCGGTCACTCGTCGGTGGTGTTCCTGCTGTGCCTGGCACTCGTCGTCGGCATCGGGGCGCTCGGGCGGGCGGTGACCGACGAGGAGTCCGGCCTCCACCAGTTCACCGGTGTGTGGGGGCCGATGGTGTCGTCGGTCTTCCTCGTGGTGATCGCGGTGATCAACGTGCGGTCGCTGCGCCGGAGAAGCTCGGACGACGCGGCGCCCGGCGGTCTCATGTGGCGCCTGCTGAGTCGTTTCGAAGCTGCCGTCGACCGCCCGACACGCATGTACGGCGTCGGATTCGTCTTCGGGTTCGGATTCGACACGGCCACCGAGATCGGGTTGTTGGCGCTGGCCGGGACCGCGACTCTCGGTGCCGTTCCGTGGTGGGCCGTGCTCACTCTTCCGATCCTGTTCGCCGCCGGAATGTCGTTGCTCGACACCGTTCAGGGAGCGGTGATGCGTCGCGCGTACCAGTGGTCACCCGCGGGGGAGCGGTCTCGTCTGTTCTCCTACAGCGCATTGATGACCTGGATATCGGCCGCGGTCGCCATCGCGATCGCCTGCGTTCAACTCTCGGCTCTCGCGGTAGACGAGTTCGGTTGGCACGGACTGTTCGCGTGGATCGGCGGCACCGACCTCGAATCGCTCGGCTTCTGGTTGACGGGTGTCCTCCTCGCCATCTGGGCTGCAGTCTTCTTCGCGTCGCGGCGCGATCTGCTGCCGCGGACACGCTGAAGGGCCGTCGGACAGCACCGCGCCACAGGGACGTAACACGGCGTCCACGCCTGTATCGCCGATGAAACACTTCCGCACCGTCGTCGTGACACCGCCTGCATAACTTTCCTCTCACCAGAATCTTTCTGGCGGCGAGTGGAGGTTTGATGACGGATCAGTTGACGCGGGTCGGACCCGCGCAGGGCACCGAGTCAGGTGCACTCAAGGAGACCTTGGAGGACTACACCCTGCGGTTCGCGCCGCGCAGTTACCGCAAGTGGAGCGGTGCGGTCGTCGCGACATCGGCGTTGGGCGGCATCGCCTACCTCGCCGACTTCTCGATCGGCGCCAACATCGGCATCGCGCACGGCACGGGCAACGCGCTGTGGGGCATCGGCTTGTTCGCCGCGGTCATCATCGCGACGGGCATCCCGCTCGCGTACTACGCGGCGCGCTATAACCTCGACCTCGACCTGATCACTCGCGGCAGCGGATTCGGTTACTACGGATCGGTCGTCACGAACCTGATCTTCGCGTCGTTCACCTTCATCTTCTTCGCCCTTGAAGGTTCGATCATGGCGCAAGGGCTGAAGCTCGGTCTGTCCGTCCCGTTGCCTGA
>JASLJL010000261.1 GCA_030152405.1 Gordonia sp. (in: high G+C Gram-positive bacteria)
CAGCGCGCGTACTCCGACATTACGAGGACGAGGGTCTGCTGGAACCGTCGAGGACGTCGAACGGCTACCGCGACTACGGTCCGGACGACATCGGAACCGTGGCACGCATCCGGCTGATGATCGACGCCGGTCTCAACACCGCGACGATCAGGCGGTACCTGGACTGCGTCGAGTCGGGGAGCGACGGGATGTCCGTCGTGATGTGCCCGGCCCTCCGCGGCCAGTTGGACGCGGTGGCGGCGCGGCTCGACGACGACGCCGCCCGCATCGACCGGACCCGGACGGGCATCGACCGTCTGACGGATTTCGCGTGCAGATCGTGACCCGTATGTGGTCACGATCTACACGCGAAAGTCTTGTCGGCGTCACGGCGAGCGCTACTTGCCCAACGCCTTCTTCCAGGAGACGCGCGAGCCGGTCATGAGGACGGAGCGGCGGTAGATCTGCCCGGAGATCCAGACCGCGAAGCCGGTGACCAGCGCCATCAGCAGCGCGGATCCGGCGACCTCTGTCCAGTCGGCGTAGCCGGTCGCGACTCGCATCGGGATGACGGTCGACGAGAACGGCGGGATCCAGGCCAGCACCTTCATCACGCTGGAGTCGGGTGCGCTGATGCCGAAGATGCCCGCGTACATCGCTCCCATCGCGACGATCATCAGCGGCCACGCGGCGCTGTTGATCTCCTCCTGCCGTGACACCATCGCGCCGGTCGCAGCGTAGAGGGCGGCGAAGAACAGGAAGCCGAGGAGCAGCCAGATCACGGACACGCCGACCATCGAGTAGGCGACGTCGGGGATCGTGAGCAGCCCGGTCGCTCGGGCGGTGACGAGTGCGACGGCGGCCAAGACCACCGTCGACGCGATCTGCACGACGCCGATTCCGAGGATCTTGCCCCACAGCAGTTGGGCGGGCTTCACCGTCGCCAGCAGGATCTCGACGATCCGCGACACCTTCTCCTCGACGACACCGACGGCGACGGCCATGCCGCCGCCGAAGATCACCAAGAACATCAGGATCGTCCCCACGTACGACAACGCGACACGCTCACCCTGCGCGGGCGGAACGTCCTTCGTGCGTTCGAGCGAGACGGTCGCCTGACGCTGGACCGTCGTCGGGTCGACGCCGGCCTTCAGCAGCGCGTCGGCGACCGCAGACGAGGAGACGCCGCTCTTGATGGCGGCTTCGACAGTCGTGTCGAGGGTGTCTTCGGAGAACACGCGCAGGGTGCCGTCCGGTTGAGCGACGACGGCGGCGGTGACGTCGCCGTCGGCCGCCTTCGCACGGGCATCGGCTTCGTCGACGAGCCGCAGGGTGACGTCGAGCTGCTCGCCGGTCGCCACGATCGCCGACTTCGCCGCGGCGCTGACGCCCTGCGTGGCGATCGTCTCGACCTTCGCGTCGTCCTTGCCGACGAAGTGGGACGCGACGAGACATCCGACAACGGCGACGAGCAGCATGATCACGTTGGTGACGATGAACGAGCGGGTCTTGACCCTGGTCGTGATCTCGCGGGCCGCGATCAGGCGGATCGTCGTCCAGGACGAGGCGGGCTGGGGTGCGCTCATGCCGCGGTCACCACCTCTCGGAACAACTCCGTCAGGTCCGGTTTCTCGGAGACGAACCCGTGCACGGGGCCGCTGGCCAGGGCGCGCGCCAGGATCTCCTGGTCGTCGTGCGAGCCGTCCACCCGGACCACCGTGGTGGCGGGGGAGTAGTCGACGTCGATCACGCCGGCGAGCCCGTCGGCCCATCCGGCCGGTGCGGCGGGGGCGTCCACCCGAAGTCGCAGCCCGCCCGTGGATCGAAGTTCGTCAACGGTGCCGAGAGCGCGCATGGCCCCCTTTGCGACGATGCCGACGCGGTCGCAGAGTCGTTGGACGAGCTCGAGCTGATGACTCGAGAAGAGGACGGGCACGCCGCCCGCCGCCTTCTCGACGATCACTTCGCTCATCACGTCGACGGCCACCGGGTCAAGGCCCGAGAACGGCTCGTCGAGGACGAGGAGATCGGGATCGAAGACGAGGGCCGCGGCGAGCTGGACACGCTGCTGGTTTCCCAGCGACAGCGAAGCGACGTCGTCGTCGATCCGGCCGGCGATCCCCAGCCTCTCCGTCCAGTACGCGGTCCGGTCGGCGGCGTCGGACGCCGACAGTCCGTGCAGACGTGCCAGGTAGACGAGCTGCGCGCCGACCTTCATCTTCGGATACAGGCCGCGTTCTTCGGGCATGTACCCGATGCGGCGACGAGTGTCGGAGTCGATCGCGGATCCGCCGAATCGGACCTCGCCGCGATCGGCCGCGAGCACCCCGAGGATGATGCGCATGGTGGTCGACTTGCCCGCGCCGTTCGATCCGACGAAGCCGAACACCTCGCCGGGCGCGACGCCGAATGTCATGTCGGTGAGAGCCGTGACGTCGCCGAAGCGTTTGTCGAGGCCGATCACCTCCAGGCCGCCTGAGGTTGTGGACGTCATGGGTTCCCTTCGTTGAGGTCGGCGTGGGGGAGTCGGCGGACACGCGCCGGTTCGGGGATCGGTGGGAACTCGGTGCGGGAGAACACCGCTTCGACGGGCATCTCGAAGACCTCGCCGATCCGCATCGCGAGGTCGAGGCTGGGGTAGTAGTCGCCGCGTTCGATGGAGCCGAGCGACTGGACGTTGACGTCGATGCGCTGCGCGAGGTCGGCGCGCGACATCCGACGATCGGCGCGCAGCGCTGCGATGCGATTGTGGATCGCTCGACGCTGTCGCGCAGACATGATCCCGATCATTGTGAATTCGCAACACGGTGTCAAGGGACTCGGGACGCCTCGCCGGTTCGTCACGTCGTGCGTGTGGTGTGAAATCGCCCTCTTTCGGCGCGTGGGGGCTAACGCTGAGCATCCTCGCCGACGATGATCTAGGTGTAAGTTCCGCACCTGTCTCGGGGAGGAGACACCCATGACGTCGAGCCGTCAGCGACGCCGTCCGTCGTTCGTCACATTTGTCCGCAGCCTGTCCGGTCGTCGCCGCAGCGCGGCCGCGCTCGCCGAGCAGAGCGAACGGCTGGCTACCACGGCCGAGCTCACTGCGTTGCGACTCGTACGCTGACTCCGCCGAGCTCCACCACGTCGTCGTGCGTCAGTTGACGCCCGCGGCGCGTCTCGACCTCTCCGTTCACCGACACCATGCCGTCGCCGATGACGATCTTCGCGTCAGCACCCGTGTCGATGAGGTTCGCAAGCTTCAGGAATTGTCCCAGCCGAATGGTGTCGTCTCGGATCTCGATGGCGTCCATGCCGCCATTCTGCCTCGTGGCGTGAGCGCGGGCTCGTCGGCAGGACTACCGTCAGCGTCATGACCGAGACCCGCTCATCGAGGACCCCGGCCGAACTCTCGTCTCGGGAGGCCGCGCGCAAGGCGGCCGCAGCACGACGGGCGGCGGCCTCCGTCGGCCGGATCTCGCATCCGAAGGGCTTCGGCCACACCGTCCCGAACCGGGCCGGGGCGGTGCTCGGCCTCCTGGCGGCGGTGTCGCTGCTGTCGACGGTGATTCCCCCGGTCCACCACCTCCTGCAGGTCCCGCGGACCTTCGTGGACAGCTACATCTTCCCGATGCCCGGCACCAGCCTCGCGTGGACGGTGGCGCTCGGTCTGATGGCGGTGTCCCTCGGGCAGCGCAAGCGAATCGCCTGGTGGATCACGTTCGCCTTCCTGTTCCTGTACGCCACCGCCAACTTCCTGGTGGTGCTGGTCGCGAGATCCGACCGACGATGGCACGACGAGTGGATCCCCTCGCTGATCGGTCTGGGCGTCGACCTGCTCGCGATGGGAATCCTGATCGCCGCGTACCGGCAGTTCAGCACCCGAGTCCGACGCGGCGCGATCCTCGCGTCGCTCGGCGTGCTGATCGTCGGACTCACCGCGGGCACCCTCGCCGGATGGGGACTGGTGACGATCGCGCCGGGCTCCCTGCAGAGTCACGAGCGGCTGCCGTACGCGTTCAACCACGTGGTCGCCTTCTCGACACTCGAGATGAGACGTCTCGGCGATCACCACAGCAACTGGACGGTCAACTGGCTACTCGGTCTCTTCGGTGCGCTCGCCCTGATCGCCGCGGCCATCGTCCTGTTCCGCTCCCAACGCCTCGCGTCGCTGATGACCGCCACCGACGAGCAGCTGATCCGAACCCTCCTGGAGACCTACGGCGAAGACGACTCGCTCGGCTACTTCTCCACCCGTCGAGACAAGGGCGTCGTGTTCTCACCGGACGGTCGGGCGGCGATCACGTATCGAGTGGAACTGTCGACGGCGGTCGCCGGAGGCGACCCGATCGGCGACCCCGATTCGTGGCCGGAGGCCATCGCCGAGTACATGGCGTTGGCCGAGAAGTACGGCTGGCACCCGGCCGTCCTCGGCGCGAGCACCCTCGGCGCCGAGGCGTACCACTCGGCGGGTCTCACCGCCCTCAACATCGGCGACGAGGCGATCCTCTACGTCTCCGACTACACGCTGTCGGGCCCGGACATGAAGAACGTTCGCAACTCGGTGTCGCGCGCCAAACGCGCCGGCGTGAGCGTCCGCATGCGCCGCATGAAAGACCTGGAATGGCCGGAGATCGGCGAGGTGGTCCGTCGTGCCGACGAGTGGCGCGACACCGAGGAGGAACGCGGCTTCGCGATGGCCCTCAGCCGGGTCGGCGACCCCGACGACGGCGACTGCCTCCTCGTCGAGGCCGTCGAACACGAGGGAACCGAGAACGAACGAGTGATCGGCATGCTGTCGTTCGTGCCGTGGGGCCGCAGCGGGGTGTCGCTCGATCTGATGCGACGCGATCGCAACGGGCCCAACGGCGTCGTCGAAACGATGGTGTCCGAACTCGCACGCAACGCCGAGAGCGTGGGCGTCACCCGGATCTCGTTGAACTTCGCGGCGTTCCGAGACTTCTTCGAGAAGGGCGACCAGATCGGCGCCGGTCCGGTCATGAAGGCGTCGCACGGTGTGCTGACCTTCTTCTCGCGCTTCTTCCAGATGGAGTCGCTGTACAAGTCGAACGCGAAGTACCGCCCGACCTGGGTGCCGCGCTACCTCTGCTACGAAGACGGACTGTCGATCCCGCGCGCAGGACTCGCCTCGGTGACCGCAGAGGGTTTCGTCCAGCTCCCGGGACGCAAGTGGCGCGACCGCCAGTACACGAAGGGCGCGCCGTCGATCCCCGCCGGCATCGATCTGGACGAGTTGATCGAGGACCTGCGACGGTCCGCGTCCGCCGCCGCGGCGCCCGTCGTCGCCCGGCCGGAACAGGTGCGAGTCAGGCTCGCGAAGCTCGACCGGCTCGCCGATCAGGGCGTGGATCCGTATCCGGTCGCCGAACGCCCGTCCCACACGGTGGCGCAGGCCGTCGACGAACCGGTCGGTGCCCGGGTCTCGGTGGCGGGCCGCGTGACTAGGCTGCGTGACTTCGGCAGCGTCGTCTTCGCGCGAGTCCACGATTGGACCGGTGAGATCCAGCTGCTCGTCGAACCGGCGACGGTGCAGGGAGCAGACTTCGCGTCCGCCCTCGACCTCGGTGACCTGATCGGCGTCTCGGGCGTGATCGGGACCAGTCGCTCCGGGGAGCTGTCGTTGATCGTCGACGAGTGGCGTCTCAACGGCAAGTGCCTCCATCCCCTGCCGGACAAGTGGAGCGGTCTCACCGACCCGGAGGCCAGAGTCCGGCAGCGGTACCTGGATCTCGCGGTGGACCCTCACGCTCGGGAGCTGCTCGTGACCCGGTCGGTCGTCGTGAAGGCGTTGCGGGATCACCTGTCCGACAACGGTTTCCTCGAGGTGGAGACGCCGATCCTCCAGCAGGTGCACGGCGGTGCCAACGCGACGCCGTTCCGCACGCACATCAACGCGTACAACCTCGACTTGTACCTGCGCATCGCGCCGGAGCTCTATCTGAAACGGCTCTGCGTCGGCGGCATGGAGAAGGTGTTCGAGCTCGGCCGGAACTTCCGCAACGAGGGAGTCGACTTCTCGCACAACCCGGAGTTCACCAGCCTGGAGGCATACGCCGCGCATCACGACTACCTGTCGATGATGACGCTGACGCGTGACATGATCGTCGCCGCGGCGACCGCCGCACACGGATCGCCGGTGATCTATCGAACCGGGGACGACGGCGACGTGACCGCTGTCGACGTCTCAGGGGAGTGGCCGGTCAAGACCGTGCACGGCGCGGTCTCCGAGGCTGTCGGCGTCCAGGTGACACCGCAGTCGTCCGTCGACGACCTGCGGGAACTCTGCAAGCGGCTCGACATCCCGCTGCGCCCGGACTGGGACGCCGGGCACGTCGTGCTCGAGATGTACGAGCACCTCGTCGAGGAGCAGACCGAGTTCCCGACGTTCTACACCGACTTCCCGACGTCGACGTCGCCGCTCACCCGAGCGCATCGGAGCGTCGACGGGGTGGCCGAGCGGTGGGATCTCGTCGCGTGGGGCGTGGAACTCGGGACCGCGTACACGGAGTTGACCGACCCGCTCGAACAGCGCAGGCGGCTCACGGAGCAGTCGGTCAAGGCGGCGGGCGGCGACGCGGAGGCGATGGAGATCGACGACGACTTCCTCACCGCACTCGAGTACGCGATGCCGCCGACCGGTGGCCTCGGCGTCGGCGTCGACCGCGTGGTCATGATGATCACCGGCACGTCGATCCGCGAGTCCCTCGCCTTCCCGCTCGCCAAACCGCAGTGAGACGGGTCAGGCGAGATCGAAGTCGGCGCGTCCCACCCGTCGACCGTTGACCTGCAGCTCGATCGCATGCGGACCCGGGTGATACCTCCGGGTGGTGATGACCTTGAACGAGTGTCGACGGTCGACGGCGAGAGTCTCGCCGGGCGCGAGGGTGCGTTCGGTGAGCTTGAAGACCTTCTCGGTCTGCTTGCCGTTCGCCTTCGTGTGGTGGACGACGTAGTCGACCGCGATCCGTGCGGCGTCGGCTCCGGTGTTCCGGAGGACGGCGGCGAATCCGATCGAGTCGCCGATCGCCACGGCCGGCGCGTCGACGTGCGGGCCGTCGACGTGGATCTGCACGTCGCCGAACCCGAGTAGGGCCAGGGCCGCGGGATCTCCCCGTTTCACCAGGGTTCGCAATGCATGACGGACAGTGGCCGGCGTGGTGTCGTCGGGTTCGTCGAGCCAGCGTCGCGCGGCGGCGACGGTCACCTCGGGGGCGTGACGGCTGATGTCGTTGAGGTGGTTGGCGACCGACCGTCGGACGTACTCGCTCGGGTCGCGGTACAGGGCGTCGAGGATGGGGAGGCAGCTCTCGGGGTCGGCGATGACGCCCGGGACGCGGAGTCCCCACGGGAGGTACGGCCGTGTGCCCTCGGACGCGAGACGTCGGACGTGCTCATCGGGCGACGCCGTCCACTGCCGAGCGATCTCCAGGCCGCGGGCCAGATCGTGTCGGAGCAGACTGCGGATCGCGAACTCCGAGGTGAGGCGCCCGGTGAGGGTCGCGAGCATGGACATCGCCGCGTCGAACGACTCGGGACGTGCGTCGACGACGGCGCGGCGAGCCACCGCGGTGGTCACCGGCCACACCATCCAGCCGGTCAGCCGGGGGTCGGCGACAGCTGCGTCGATCACCGCCTCGAGGGTCGGGTAGTCGCCCGGGACGGCGTCGAGCAGTGCGTCGGACAGCAGTTCGGCGCGGGCGCCGAGGGCCAGGCCGTCGAACCGTGTCGCCGCCGACGAGATCGGAGCGAAGTCGATGCCGGGGACCGCGGCCGTGAGCACGTCGTGCAGTTGATCGGCGACGTGTGGTCCGAGAAGTTCGTCTGCGGTGGGCATGACGCCAGTGTGCCCGCTGGGCTCGGAGTCGGTTGTTCAGGCCGGTGCGCGCCGAGACTATATATTGTGCATAACAACGATGCGCCCTTGATCGGAAGGAAACGGCGATGGCATTGACCGCAGACGAACAGGACATGGTCGACCTCGTCGCCGATTTCATCGATCAGCGGGTACGCGGAAGGGTGCGTGAGTTCGACGAGCCCGATGTGTATCCGGAGGAGTTCATCGAGGAGATGAAGGCTCTCGGGTTTTTCGGTCTGCTGGTGCCCGCCGAGTACGGCGGAGTGGATGTGAGCACCGCGTGTTTCGCGCGGGTGACCGAGGAACTCGCTCGGGGGTGGATGAGTCTGGCCGGCGCCGTGGGCGGGCATTCGGTGATCAGCTATCTGATCCGCACCTTCGGGACCGACGAGCAGAAGTCGACGTACCTGCCGAAGATGGCCGACGGTTCCATCCGCGCGACGATGGCGCTGACCGAGCCCGGCGGAGGCTCGGATCTGCAGGGGATGCGGACCTATGCGACGCCCGTCGACGGTGGTTTCACGATCAACGGATCGAAGACGTGGATCTCGAATGCGTCGCATTCCGGGCTGTTCGGTCTGCTGTGCATCACCGATCGGGACGCGTCGCCGGCCCACCGGGGCATGAGCGTGATCCTGGTGGAGCCGGGCGACGGATTCGCCGTGTCCAAGAAGCTCCCGAAGCTCGGTTACCGGGGCGTCGAGGCGTGTGAGCTGGTGTTCGACGATTTCACGGTGCCGGCTGACGCCGTTCTCGGCGGTGAGCCGAACAAGGGATGGGGTCACATGATGCGTGGTCTGGAGGTGGGGCGCATCCAGGTGGCCTCCCGGGCACTCGGTGTCGGTCAGGCCGCGCTCGACGCGGCGGTGAAGTACTCGCAGGAGCGGGAGTCGTTCGGCAAGCCGATCTGGAAGCACCAGAGTGTCGGCAATCTGATCGCCGACATGGCGACCAAGCAGGCGGCCGCTCGTCTGCTCACGGTCGACGCTGCGGAGAAGCTCGATCGTGGTGAGCGCGCCGACATGGAGGCGGGGATGGCGAAGCTGTTCGCGTCGGAGACGGCGATGCAGATCGCGCTGGACTCGATCCGCGTGCACGGCGGCTACGGCTACTCCAAGGAGTACGACGTGGAGCGGTACTTCCGCGATGCCCCGCTGATGATCGTCGGCGAGGGGACGAACGAGATCCAGCGCAATGTGATCGCGGCGCAGCTGATCGCCCGGAACAAGATCTGAGGCACGCCCGATGACACAGACACTCCAGCGCGCGGCCGTCGTCGCGCCTCTGCGCACTCCGGTCGGGACGTTCGGCGGCTCGCTGCGCGATGTGCCCGTCGAAGATCTCGGGGCGGGAATCGTCAACGCCGTGGTCGAGCGGTCGGGGATAGACCCGGAGCGGATCGACGACGTCGTGTTCGCGCAGTCGTACGCCAATTCCGAGGTCCCGTGTGTGGGCCGGTGGTTGGCGCTCAACGCGGGCCTGCCGGTGTCGGTGCCCGGAATGCAGTTGGACCGACGGTGCGGCGGCGGACTTCAGGCGCTGATCACGTCGGCGATGATGGTGCAGACCGGTGGCGCCGATGTGGTGTTGGCGGGCGGCATCGAATCGATGAGCCGGATCGAGTACTACTCGACCACCAATCGATGGGGTAAGCGGACCGGGAACAGTGTGCTCTACGATCGCCTCGATCGCGGACGTGAGCGTTCCCAGCCCGAGCGCCGGTTCGGCCCGATCTCCGGAATGATCGAGACCGCCGAGAACCTCGCTCGGGATTTCGGTCTGACCCGTGACGCCGCGGACGAGTACGCGGCGCGCAGTCACGTTCGAGCTGCGGCAGCGTGGGCTGCGGGCAGGTTCGACGACGAGGTGGTGCCGGTGTCGGTGCCGCAGCGCAAGGGCGATCCGATGGTGTTCGCCAGGGATGAGGGCATCCGCCCGGACTCCACGCCCGAGTCCTTGGGCCGTCTGCGCACAGTGACTCCGGGTGGAACGGTGACGGCGGGCAACGCCAGCCAGCAGAACGATGCTGCTGCGGCGTGTCTGATCGTGGCCGAGGACAAGCTCGACGAGCTGGGGTTGGAGCCGATCGGGTTCATCACCGGGTGGGCCGCGGCCGGGTGCGAACCCGATCGCATGGGTTTCGGGCCCGTGCCCGCGGTGGCCAAGCTCGCGGCCCGGACGGGCAAGAGCCCTGCGGAACTGCTCGACACCCTGGATCTGGTGGAGCTGAACGAGGCGTTCGCGGTTCAGGTGCTCGCGGTCCTCGAAGGATGGGGTTGGCGCGATCACGACAGGCTGAACGTGAACGGCTCGGGGATCTCGTTGGGGCATCCGATCGGTGCCACCGGTGTGCGGATGACGACGACGCTGCTCCACGAGCTGAAACGTCGCGGTGGCGGCTCGGGTCTTGTCACGATGTGCATCGGCGGAGGTCAGGGCCTGGCCGCGACGGTCGAGACCGCGTGAGTGATGCATAGACTCGCGTATCGGGAACGGGGAGAGGAGAACGTGCGATGACGGCATCGGTGCGGCGAACGGCGAACAGTCCGGGAGTCCGTCGGCAGCAGCTGTCCGAGGACGTCGCCGTCCACGTTCGCGAGATGATCCTGTCGGGTCAGGTGAAGCCGGGGACGTTCCTGCGAACCGAGCGGCTGGCCGCCGACATCGGCGTCAGCAACACTCCGGTCCGCGAAGGCCTCCTCATCGTTGCGGGCGAGGGCTTCGTCGAACTGGTCCCACGTCGTGGATTCGTGGTGGCGGAGATCAGCCGTCGCGACGTGCGCGACATGTTCTGGATCCAGGCGTCGCTGGCGGGCGAACTCGCGCGTCGAGCAGCTCACGAGGCGTCGGAGGCACAGCTCGACGAACTGGACGCCCTACTGGCTGAGTACCTGAGGGCGGCGGAGGGTGAGGATCGCGACGTCGTCGTCGAACTCGGGCACCGTTTCCACCGGCTGGTGAACCTCGCGGCGGACTCGTCGCGGATGACCTTGATGCTCGGCGGACTGGTCAAACAGCTGCCGAATCGCTTCTACCACGACATCGAGGGGCACGACGACGACTCGATGGAGGCCCACCCGAAGATCCTCGCGGCACTCCACGCACGCGACGGCGACGCCGCGGCGTCGGTGATGCGGGCGCACATCATGTCGGGGGCGGACGAACTCGTCGCGTTCCTCGAGGAACGCGGCATGTGGGAGACCCCGGCAATTGAGCCGGCCCCAGCCCCTCCCCGGTGATTGAGCCGACTCCGAGGCGCCAGCCGAGGCGTCGAGTCGAAATCAGGCGAGTGGCACGGGAATCGGCGCGCTGGCCGGGTGCGTGGTTTCGACCGTCCTCCTCGCTAACGCTCGTCGTCGGCTCAACCACCGCCATGGAAGAGGATCGCTAACGCTCGTCGTCGGCTCAACCACCGTCTGGCGTTCGTCGGCTCAACCACCGACGTGGAAGGTGAGATCGACGCTGGTGTGCGGACCGGCGTCGAGACCACGCGGGCCGATGAGGGCGAGAGTGCGGCCGTCGGCGGTGTCCTCGGGTCGGAGCCAGGCGGCTTGTCCGCAGAACAGCGGCGCCGAGCTGCGGTGATCCAGCGCGACGATTCCACGCCCGTCGCCGGACAGCCGATGCGCTTCGACCAAGGCGAGGGCCATCAGCGGTCCGTGCACGACGAGACCCGGATACCCTTCGACGCCGGTCGCGTACGGCCAGTCGTAGTGGATGCGGTGGACGTTCGCAGTCGCCGCGGAGAACCGCA
>JASLJL010000363.1 GCA_030152405.1 Gordonia sp. (in: high G+C Gram-positive bacteria)
GAAACGCTCCACCGCGTCGATCGGGCGGGGGTAGTCGTCCGAGTCGACCAGCGACGTGATGTCGTCCGGGTCGTCGAGAACGATGACCCGTTCGATGCGACCGGTCGGCGACGACGGCTGCGCACACAACTCGCGGAGGAAGCCGTCCGCCTCCGCCGCCGAGATCTGCTGAATCGCGTCGTCGTCCGTCCACGGCCCGCGGTCCCGGATCGGGACGCCCGACGTCTCCACGACGGTCCACGACGCCGAGGCCAGATCGGACTGACGGATGGAGGCGTGGATCGACGCGAGCACGGCCCGGGTGCGGTCGAGGTCGCTGCCGATCAGGGCCACATTGCCCAGTTCGCCACGCGTCAGCGAGAAGCCCTGCGGCGCTCCTCCGACACTGACCGGCAGGCCGACGGCGGCGATGTCCCGATCGGTGGCGCGCTTCCACTCGGCGTAGGCGGAACTCACGAAGGTGCTGGGCCGGACCGGAGCGACGCCGCTGTCGACCGCCCGGGCGAACAGCTCGGCTTGCAGCCGATGCAGGTGGGCCGGATCCGCCCACACGACCGAGCCGGTCCGGTTGGCCGCGGGATGTCCGAGGTCGTTGTTGAACACCGCCCGGCCGCGCCCATGGAGATCCCCCGCGGCGAGGTTCCCCGCGCCGAGGATCGTCTCCGACTCGTGGTCGGTGTTGCGCAGCGAGATCCGGTTGTGGAACTGGCCGAAGATGGCGTCACGCTTCAGCGCGAGCGCCTGGATTCCGGACAGCGTCTGCGACGCGAAGACCAGGTGAATCCCGTACGCGCGGCCCTTGCGGGCGAGCTGCTCGATCAACTGCACCGCGCGCTGCGCGACGTCGTCGTCCGGCTCGAAGAGCACCTGGAACTCGTCTGCGACCAGCACGAGCCGCGGCATGTCCTGCCCCGTCCGCGCTCGGTACTCAGCCAGCGAGGCGACGCCGACCGACTTGAACTCCGCTGCCCTGCTGTCGAATTCGGCGGTGAGATGATCCAGGACCGCCACCCCGTAGGCTCGGTCGCTCTCCAGGCCCAGGGAGTCGACATGGGGCAGCCACGTGTCGCCGTCCGCCGGCGCGAGACGCGCGAACTCGACGCCCTCCTTGAAGTCCAGAAGATGGAACCGCAGGTCGCGCGGCGAGTACCGGCTCGCGAGTCCATAGATCAGACCGAGCAGCAGATTCGACTTGCCCGTGCCGACGGCACCGCCGATGAGTGCGTTAGGCGCGGGCGGGTTCGCACTCCGGAGTTCCACGCCTCCGGCACCGTCCGGCAGCCGAGCGAAGACCGCTGAGAGGCCTTCGTCTCCCCGGTCGGACCACCCTGCACCGAGTTCGGCGAGTATCGCTTCGAGAGTCATCGTCCCCTGTGCCGCGGAGTCGATCGCCTCCTGCCGCGCATGAATGAGGTTGTTGCGCTCGGCCGCCGTCGGCGACGGGTCGGCCGTCACCCTGACGCCGGGGATGCCTGCGAACGCCTCCGACCGGATCTCGTCGCTCACATCTACTCGGATGAGTCCGCGGTCGACGTTGATCTGCGCCCGATCACTCACCGGGATCGCGTTGCCCGAGTACCCGGGGCTCGCGATGATCACGAACACCCCGCGTCCCGCGGCCGACTCGACGATTCGATTCAGATCCGCGGCGGCCGCGTCCGTGACACCGCTGGGTGCATCGAGCATGACAACGAGCTCGAAGCGTCCCGCCAGCGAAGCCGGCAGGTCGCGGTGATCGGCGGCGCCCGCTGTGCTCATCGTCTCCGCCGCGGCGCCGATCCGTTCGACGAGGTCGGACAGCAGCGCCCGCAGACCGTCCTCCGTCTGGATCGCGGACGGATAGCCCGCCGGGTCCGCGGCGCGGAACAGCGATGCGAATCCGAGAGTTCCGCGGAGTCGCGGGTCGAAGACCGAGACACGAAGGGACTCCGGCGGAGCCGCCAGGGCCAGACGAAGCACCGTGTCGGCGATCAGTTGTTCCGCGCCGGCACCGGCGACAACCCACCCGGCGGAGCCGATCAACGGCAGCAATGCGGGAGCACCGCCCGGCAGGGTGCCCACCCGGACCGCCGACGGAACCGTCCGGGCCGGTCGAGGCACGCTCAACGCACGCGCTCCCCACCCGGCGCCTGCGGCTCCGGGCGCTAGTCGCTCGGCCGCGGCCCGAAGCTCGGCGCCTGCGGCTCTCGCCCGCCGAGCGGCGTCGGCCTGCAGTGCCGCCGATTCCGAGTGCCGATCCCGCTGAATCCGCTGTCGTTCCGCGGCCACCTCGTCGGCGAACCTCGTCCGCTCGATCGACAGGGCGAGGTCGAACTCCCGACCGAGTCGTCCGCCCTCGGCGACGAGATCAGTCGCCTCGGCCATCGTCTCGGCCATCGCGTGCGTGAGACGGTGACGGGCGTCCCGCCGATCACCACCGCCGGGAGGTGCGCTAGTCATTCGCCGCGCTGCCCTGTTCGACCGCGGTCGACGCCGCCGCCACGATCACCCCCGCCGGACGCAACACGCGCCCGTCGAGTTCGAATCCGCGGACGGTCACCCCGACGATCGCGTCGTCCGCGGAGTCACCGGTGACGACGGACTCGACGCGGTGTCTCTTCGGATCGACGGCCCCGTCTGCGTCGATCTCCTCGATCCCGAAGTCCTCCAGGATCTGGAGCACCTCATCCCGGACTGACTCCGCCAGTGGATCCGGCGCGCCATCCCAGTTGTCCACGCGGTCGACGACATTCATCAATCTGGTGGCGACCGGCCGCAGCACTCGGCCGACCAGCAGCGTCTCA
>JASLJL010000391.1 GCA_030152405.1 Gordonia sp. (in: high G+C Gram-positive bacteria)
CTCCGCTACGAGGGCCGCGACGCCGCCTGGTGGCCGTGTGCGTTCCGCGGTGCCGATGCGCACGCCGGGGACACCGAGACGTCGATCCTGTTGGCGTGCGATCCGACGGCGGTGCGCGACGACGCGCGGGCGAAGGGCAACACGGCACCGGTAGCCGATCTCATGGATGCGCTTCGCGACGGCGGTGTCGTGGCCGTCAGCGAGAACGGAGTCCTCGGCGATCCGACGACGGCGGACGCCCACCGCGGCGCGACGATGCTCGACGAGCGCGGCCGTGCGCTCGCCGCGTCGTTGAGCGCATGGACTGTGGGCGACGACGGGCGGCTCGCGTGACCGCTGAGATCCCCGGTGCAGGCCCGTCGACGACGATCCTCCCGACCGGTTTCCAGGTGCAGATCGATCCGCGGTGCACCCGCAACGGCAACCTGCGGCACCTGGTCGGCGGTTCGCCGATGCGAGTCATGAAGCTCTCCGACCCGGCGCTCGGCATGACGTCGGTGGACGGCCGGATCGCGGTCGCCGACAGCGGGACGCAGGTGCTCGCCCGCCGGCTCCTCGACGCAGGCATCGCGCATCCGCGGCCGATGTCCGGCCCCGGTCTCGACGACGTCACCGTGGTGATCCCGGTGCGCGGCAACCAGTCCGGCGTCGATCGGCTGCTCTCGGCACTCGCCTGCCCGGACGTGGACATCATTGTCGTCGACGACGGCTCCGACGTGCCGATCGTCGTCCCCGACCGAGTGCGACTGCTGAGGTTCGACGTGAACCGCGGCCCTGCGGCGGCCCGGAACGCGGGTGCGTCGGCGGCCTCGACCGAGTTCGTCGCGTTCCTCGACTCCGACACGGTGCCGACGGGGGACTGGCTGACGATGCTCCTGGGGCACTTCGCCGACCCGAGGGTCGCGATCGTCGCACCCCGCATCGTCGGCCTCGCGACGATCGCACCCGGTGGTGATCCGACGTCGTCGGTGGCCGACTACGCGAACCGCTTCTCGTCGCTCGACATGGGCCCGCGCGAGGCGCTCGTCGCTCCGGGGTCCCCGCTCGCCTATGTGCCGAGCGCGGCGATGGTGGTGCGGCGCGCCGGCTTCCTCGATTTCGACGAGTCGCTCCGCGTGGCCGAAGACGTGGACCTGTGCTGGCGCACCCATCGTGAGGGATGGTTGATCCGATACGACCCGATCGCCGAGGTCGCGCACGATCACCGAGAGTCGTTGTCGGGCATGCTCAATCGGCGACGCTTCTACGGCACCGGGGCGGCCGAGCTCGCCGTCCGGCACGGATCGTTGGCCGCGCCCGTCGTCATGACGACACCGATCGCGGCAGGCGTGATCGCGCTGATGACCCGAACCCGAATCGGTCTCCTCGTGGGTGCGGTCATCGCGGCCCTCGTCTTCCGGCGTACGGCCGGTCTGGTCCGGCACGTCCCCTATGCGCAGCGGATCGCGGCGCAGAACACCGGCCGGGCGTTCGGATTCGGGCTGTTGCAGCTGGGCGCCGCGGTGCTTCGGCACTACTGGCCGGTGTCGTTGATCGCCTGCCTGGTGAGCCGCCGCTTCCGAGCGTGGTTACTGTGCGTCGCCGTCGCCGAGGCTTTGGTCACCTGGGTGCGCGAGCAACTCGTCGACCCGGAGGCCCCGGTGATGAGTCCGGTGCACTTCATGGTGTTCCGCCGTCTCGACGATCTCGCGTACGGGGCCGGACTCTGGCAGGGAGCGATGACGCGGCGCGACGTCGGCGCTCTGCGCCCGGTGATCACGTTGCGATGACACCGGACGTTCTGATCGTCGGTGCAGGTTCGGCGGGAAGTGTTCTCGCAGAGCAACTCTCGCGCGATCGACGTCGTCGGGTGCTCGTCGTGGAACGCGGCCCTGGGGAGCCGTTGTCCGCTCCGCTCGCCGCCTTGCCGATCGACGATCCCGTCCGCGCGGTCTCTCTCGACGAGCGCGGCGGGCGGCCGGTGGTGCGCGGCAGCGGGGTCGGCGGTTCGTCGTCGATCAACGGCGCCTACTGGCTTCGCGGGCGCCGCGCCGACTACGACGGGTGGCCGTGGCCGCTCGACCGGATCGACCCGGCGTTCGCCGAAGCCGAGCGGATCATGCGGGTGCGGCCGTTCGACGACGGTGAACTCGGCGACGTGGCCCGCGCCGTGCAGGCGTGGGCGGGGCCGGCGTCCGGAGCCCGCTGGCCGGACACCGGTGTCGTCCGAGTGCGGACCAACAGCGTCGACGGAGTGCGGTGGACGACCGGGCACGTCCTGGCATCGGTGAGCCGACCGAACCTGGAGGTGCGTCCACAGTCGACGGCCGCACGACTCCTGCTCGACGGCGACCGGGTGACGGGAATCGTGACCGAACGCGGTGAGTCGATCACCGCCGGGGAAGTGGTCCTGTGCTGCGGAACGCTCGGCACCGCGCGGTTGGTCGCACCGGTAGTCGGACCGATGCCGCTTCACGAGCATCCCGAGCGCATCGTCCGGTTCGACGCGACGCGGCGTCTCGCGGCGTCGGCGTTGCTGCAGACCGTGATTCACACTGCGGACGGGCTCGAGATCCGCCCGTACGGCGACGACTTCGCCGCGTTCACCGACCTGCCGCCGAGCGGTGTGCCGATCGGCGTCGCCGACATGAGAGGGACGTCCGGATCCTGGACCGCCGGAGTGACCGATCTCGGCGATCCGGACCGGGAGTCGACAGCCCGGATGGCGGACGGAGTCGAGACGGTGATCGAGATGCTCGCGTCACCGGAGTTCGGAGACATCGTGGCACCGGGGTCGGTGCGCGTCGACCCGGTGATCGGGATGTCTCAGCACGCGTGGGGGACGCTGCCGGCGGGTGCCTCCGTCGACGACGACGGCAGGCTCGTGGGCACCCGGGGACTCCGCGTGGTCGACGGGTCGATCCTGCCGGGCGCGCTGTCGAGCGGTCCGCACGCCACGATCGTGATGCTCGCGGTCCTGCTCGCGAGCACCTTCTGACCGAGGATCAGAAGAGGGTGCTCCAGTAGTCCCAGAACTTCACGCCGATCACGCACAGCACGCCGATGTACCAGACCGGCAGCAGCACGCCGACCCACTCACGCACCGACCGGCCCAGCTTGGAGTCGGGGAGCGCGCGCGAGAGGCTGAGCGCCCAGATGATCGGGACGATGGTCCAGACCACCATGCAGTACGGGCACAGCGCACCGATGCGGAACGCGCTCTGGAAGATCAAGTAGTGGACGAAGATCCACCCGAGCGTCGCTCCGAGCGTCTGCCCGATCCAGTACCAG
>JASLJL010000044.1 GCA_030152405.1 Gordonia sp. (in: high G+C Gram-positive bacteria)
CTCACTCGCGCACGCCGCGTGTTGGTCGACGAGCTCTCGCTCGCGCGCAACACCGACGACGAGAAGGTCGACAGCATCCTCGACGAGATCTTGGCTGCGGCGTCCTGATCGTTGACAGCGGTCACCGTCGGGTAGCCGCGCTGATTCCCGCCGCAGGCATGGGCACCCCCCTCGGGGAGTCCAAGCCGAAGGCATTCGTAGAGGTCGGCGGAACGACGCTGCTCGAACGCAGCGTCGCCGCCGCCCGCGACTCCGGGGTGATCGATGACATCGTCGTCGCGGTCCCCGCAGAGCTCGTCGAACGCGCGCAGCAGATCGTTCCTGCTGCGCGCGTCGTCGTCGGCGGGGCCGAGCGCAGTGATTCCGTGCGCGCCGCGCTCGCCGTGACCGACGCGGACCTCGTCCTCGTCCACGACGCGGCTCGTCCGCTCACGCCGCCCGCGCTCTTCGCCGCCGTGGTCGCTGCGCTGCGGGACGGCGCCTCCGCGGTGGTGCCCGGTCTGCCCGTCGCGGACACCCTCAAACGGGTCGACGACACCGACCACGTCGCCGACACCGTGGACCGGTCGGTTCTGAGAGCGGTCCAGACTCCACAGGGCTTCGCCGCCGACCTGCTCCGTCGGGCGCACGTGGGAGCGAAGGACGCGACCGACGACGCCGGCCTCGTCGAGGCGCTCGGACTGCCCGTGCGCGTCATCTCCGGCGATGCGATGGCGTTCAAGGTCACCACCCCGTTCGATCTGAAGCTGGCACGACTGCTGGCGTGAACACCATCAACCACCAGGAGGTCACCGCCATGCGCGTCGGTGTCGGAACCGATGTCCACCCGATCGAACCGGGCCGCGACTGCTGGATGGTCGGGTTGCTCTTCGACGACGCCGATGGCTGCTCCGGACATTCAGACGGCGATGTGGGCGTTCACGCGATGTGCGACGCGCTGCTGTCGGCCGCGGGCCTCGGCGACCTCGGTCTCGTATTCGGTGTCGACCGTCCCGAGTGGCGAGATGTGACCGGTGCGGCGATGCTCACCCACGTCGTCGGACTCCTGGACGCGGAGGGCTTCGTGCCCGTCAACGCCGCCGTGCAGATCATCGGCAACCGGCCCCGGATCGGGCCTCGGCGCGTCGAGGCGCAGGAAGTCCTGTCCGGTCTCCTCGGGGCGCCGGTCTCGGTGTCCGCGACCACCACGGACGGTCTCGGCCTGACCGGTCGCGGCGAGGGCGTCGCCGCAGTGGCAACGGCGTTGCTCTCGCTCAAGTAGAATCGCAGGCCGTGACGCTTAGCCTGTACGACACCGCTTCCCGAGAGGTCCGCGACTTCGTTCCCCTTCGACCCGGGACGGTCGGCGTGTACCTGTGCGGTGCGACGGTGCAGGGCGTGCCCCACATCGGGCACGTGCGCAGCGGAATCGCGTTCGACGTCCTGCGTCGATGGCTCACCCACCGCGGGTTCGACGTCCTCTTCGTCCGCAACATCACCGACATCGACGACAAGATCCTGCGCAAGGCCGAAGAAGCGGGTCGTCCCTGGTGGGAGTGGGCGACGACCCACGAGCGCGAGTTCACCGCGGCCTACGACGCGCTGAACGTCCTGCCGCCGTCCGCGGAGCCGCGGGCCACCGGTTTCGTGACGCAGATGGTCGAGTACATGGAGCGGCTCATCGACCGCGGTCACGCCTATGTGGCAGACGGCAACGTCTACTTCGACGTGCTGAGCCTGCCCGAGTACGGAAGCCTGTCCGGACACAAGCTCGACGACGTCCACCAGGGCGAGAGCGCGGGCACCGGCAAGAGGGATCCGCGCGACTTCACCCTCTGGAAGGCCGCGAAGCCGGGCGAGCCGTCGTGGCCCACGCCGTGGGGGCACGGCCGTCCCGGCTGGCACCTCGAGTGCTCGGCGATGGCGACGTCGCTCCTCGGTCCGGAGTTCGACATCCACTGCGGCGGCATGGACCTGGTGTTCCCGCACCACGAGAACGAGATCGCCCAGAGTCACGCGGCGGGCGACGGTTTCGCCCAGTACTGGCTGCACAACGGCTGGGTGACCATGTCGGGCGAGAAGATGAGCAAGTCGCTCGGCAACGTCGTCTCCATCCCGGCGATGCTCACCAAGGTCCGTCCGGTGGAGCTGCGGTACTACCTCGGCAGCGCGCACTACCGGTCGATGCTCGAGTACTCCGACGGCGCCCTCCACGAAGCGGCGGCGGGATTCCGCCGGATCGAGTCGTTCGTGAAGCGGGTCGCAGATCGCGTCGGCGACGTCGCGGTCGGGGACGTCACCTCCGACTTCGCGGCAGCCCTGGACGACGACCTCGGTGTTCCGGCCGCGATGGCCGCCGTGCACAACGCGGTCCGCGAGGGGAACACCGCACTCGAGTCGGGGGACGGCGCGAGGGCGCTCGAGATCGCGGGCTCCGTGCGCGCGATGACGTCGATCCTCGGCACCGATCCGCTGGATCAGCATTGGGCGTCGTCCTCTGAATCGGACGACGCGGCGACCGCGGCACTCGACGTGTTGATCGGCGCCGAACTCGATCGACGAGCAGCGGCGCGCGCCGCCAAGGACTGGGCCGTCGCCGACGAGGTGCGCGACCGCCTCGCTCAGGCAGGCGTCGACGTCACCGACACACCCGACGGCGCCCAGTGGGCGCTGAATACGAAGGACTGAACGCATGGCCGGCAATTCGAAGCGTAAAGGCGCCGTCCGAAAGGACGGCAGCAAGAAGGGACAGAGCGTCGGCTCCGGTGGACAGCGCCGCCGCGGACTCGAAGGCCGAGGCGCCACTCCGAAGGCGGAGGACCGCGTCTACCACGTCGCACACAAGCGGGCGAAAGCCACCGCGAAGGCCGCGACTGGTCGCCCCCGCAACCACCGCAAGTCCGAAGACGGTCCCGAGTACGTCC
>JASLJL010000422.1 GCA_030152405.1 Gordonia sp. (in: high G+C Gram-positive bacteria)
CCAACGGCGGAACGAGGCCGACCATGGTCGCACGCTCGCGCTCGATCAGCGCCCAGGCCGCCGACGGCGTCGGCGAATGCGACAGCACCACCGAGCCGCCCGCGTAGATCGCGCCGAGAATCCCCGGCGAGGACATCGGAAAATTGTGCGCGACAGGCAGCACCACCAGGTACACGGTGTCGGCAGTGACTCCGCAGACCTGATTGCTGCGCCATACGCTGTAGAGGTAGTCGTCGTGGGTACGTGGGATCAGCTTGGGGATCCCGGTGCTCCCGCCGGACAACTGCAGGAATGCGACGTCGGACGGATCCGGACTCACATGCTCACGCGGTTCGGCGTCCACCTCGCCGAGTTGTGCCACCGAGACGGTGCGTCGCACAGTTCCGACCTGATCGGCGACCGTCTGCGCGAGCGCGTCGTGGTCGTAGCCCGCATGCCGGCCGGGGTGAACGATCGCGACCGCTTCCGCCGATCGCGCGATGCCCACGAGTTCGGCCTCGCGGTGCGCGGGCAACCCGAACACGGGCAGTGCGCCGAGACGGAACAGCGCGAACACCGTCTCGACGTACTCGACGACGTTGGGCATCTGGAGGAGCACCCGCTCGCCGGCGACGATCCCGAGATCGGCGAACCCGGCGGCCAGCCGCTCGACGCGCGCATCGAGCTCGCGATACGTCGACGACCGCTCGGCGTCGACCACCGCCACCTTGTCCGCGGTGGAGGGATCAGCGGCGCGAGCGGCGAGGACGTCGTCGAACGTCTCCCCCCGCCACAGCCCCTCGGTTCGGTAGCGTTCGGCTAGTTCGGAAGGCCAACTGGTGAAGGTCACAAGGTAAGGCTAGCCTAATGGCATGGCGATTCCTTCCATCCCCCCTTATCGAATCCCGCTCGGCCCCTTCCCCGCTCGTGTCGACTGGGAGTTGAGCGCCGACCGGACGGCCGTCCTCGTGCACGACATGCAGGAGTACTTCATCGACGCGTACCGCCGCGACGAGGAGCCGATGTCGACTGCCCTGGCGAACATGGTCCGCATCCGCGAAGCCGCCCAGGACGCCGGCGTTCCGGTCGTGTACACCGCACAGCCGGGTGATCAGCATCCCGCCCGTCGCGGACTGCTCCGCGACTTCTGGGGCTCGGGCCTGGTGTCGGGCCGCGACGAGCGGATCGTCCCAGAACTCGCCCCCCGCGAGGGCGACATCCAGGTCACCAAATGGCGGTATTCGGGTTTCGCACGCACCGACCTCCGCCAACTCCTCGCTCACCATGGCCGAGACCAGCTGATCGTGATGGGCGTCTACGCCCACATGGGATGCATGATCAGCGCGACCGACGCGTTCATGAGCGATGTCGCGCCGTTCTTCGCCGTCGACGCGATGGCCGACTTCAGTCGCGACGAACACGAGATGGCGGCCGAGTACATCGCCAAGCGTGCGGGCTTGGTGATGTCGACTGACGCCGTCGTCGAGGCGCTGACGTCGTCGGTCGCCCGGGCTTCGGCCTGACGGTCGCTCAGCGAGGCGGCAGCCGGTCGCGGATCGAGGCGATCGTGTCCGCGTCCACAGCCGGTTTCGCATCGACTCCCGTCCGGTAACGCTTGACCCGCGCGAACCGAAGAGCGACTCCGCCGGGATAGCGGCTCGATCGTTGGACGCCGTCGATCGCGACCTCCACGACGGTCTCCGGTCGCAGATGCAGGACGTGCCCCTCGCGCCCGGTGGCGATCGTCGGAAAGTGCTCGGTCTGCCAGCGCAGGGTCTCGTCGGTGAGACCTTTGAAGGTCTTGCCCACCATGACGAATCCTCCCGGCTCCCCGAACTGTCCGTCCGGATCCCGGGCTCCGAGGTGCAGATTCGACAGCCACTGCGACCGTCGACCCGATCCCTGCTCGACGGCGAGGACCACCAGGTCGTAGGTGTAGACGGGCTTCACCTTCACCCAGTTCGATCCGCGCCGTCCCGCCGCGTACACCGAGTCGAGAGCCTTCACGACGATTCCCTCATGGCCCGCGTCGAGCGCGTCGTCGAGCACGCGTTGCGCGTCTGCCGGATCGGCGGACACCATTCCGCGGATCACGTGCTCGCCCGCGGTCCGTTCGAGGACGTCGCGCCGCACGCGCAGCGGCTCGTCGATCAACGAACGCCCCTCGCCGTAGAGGACGTCGAAGAACCACACGTGCAGCGGCGTCCCGGCGTCGCGACCGAGGCTGCTCATCGTGTCCTGGAACGGGCGCGCGGCCCCCGACTCGTCGAGAGCGAGGGTCTCGCCGTCGAGCACGATGTCGCCTCCGGGAAACGCGGCCACGACGCTGATCACGTCGGGAACACGGTCGGTGATGTCGGCCAGGCTCCGCGTGTACGCGGTGACCGCGCCGTTCACCCGATGCACCTGCAGTCGGGCGCCGTCGAGCTTGTATTCGACGGACGACGAACCGGTCTGGTCGATCGCAGCGGCGGCGGTGGCCGCCGTCCCGGCGAGCATCGGTTGGACGGGCACGCCCGGGGTCAAGTCGACCGCGGTGAGGTCGTCTCCCGCTGTCGCCGCGCGCACGGTGGCCCCCAGATCGCCGGTGAGCATCGCCGCACGGCGGACGACATCCTTCGGAAGACCCGAGGCGAGAGCGGCCGCGTCGAGGAGGATTCCCTCCAGGGCGCCGGTCCGCATCTCGCCGATCATCACGCGCATCAGGTAGTCCTGCTCCGCGTCGCCCGCGCGGCGCAACAACCCGTCGAGGACGTCGCGCCGCACGGCCGCCGACCCCGGACCGCCGGCGGACGCCAACGTCTCGAACGCATCATCGACGTCTCCGACGGTGAGCACCGATCCCGTACCGGGCGCGGGGCGCGCCTCGCGGATAGTCCGCCAGCCGATGCCGAGCCTGCCCTGCCTCGGGCGGCCCAGAATCAGCCCGACCGCGGCGACCGCGTCCTCGGGCTCGAGACGTTCCAGGACACCGGCCAGCACGCGAGTCTTCGTCAGACGCGACCGGGTGGCGGCAGCGGCCGACGCGGCTTCGACGAGATCGATCAGCAGCATCAGAGTCCGAACGCCGAGCCGTCGAACCGCTCTCGGGTGACGAAGTCCTCGACCGCGGCACGTCTCAGACGTGTCAACTGCTTGACCGGCCTGCCGATCGGCACGACCGCCGCGACCGCGTGATGCTCCGGCACGCCCAGCAGATCGCGGACCGCGGGCTCCTCCGTGGCCGCCATGGTGGTGATCGTCCCACCGAGTCCGTTCGCTCGCGCACCGGTCAGGATGTTCCAGACCAACGGGTACACCGACGCCCCGGGGACGACGCCCACTCGGTCCAGCTCCGAGTCCGTCGCGGCGACGACGGAGAGGTCCACGGTCACCACGAGCAGCACCGGCGCATCGGCCAGCGGCGCCACGAACGCGTCCACACCCTCGACCGCCGCCAAGTCCGCATCGGTGACCGACGTCGGATGGACGGGATTCCACGGGTTCTCCCCCGCCGCGCGTTGGGCGAGGTAGCGCCGCGCGCCGGTCCGGCTCAACTCGGCGATCGCCTGTCTGGTCGTCGCGTCGCGGACCACCGTCACATGAGAACCCTGGCGATTCCCACCGCTCGGCGCGAATCGCGCGGTCTCCAGGATCCGATGGAGATCAGCATCGGTGACGACGTCATCGGTGAACTCCCGAGCCGCGAACGTTGTACGGATCACCTCGTCGTATTCCATCGTCCGATGGTCGCACTCCGAGGCCGCGCGCGCTAACGCTTGGTGAAGGCGATGGTTCCGCCGCTCGACGGCGGCGTGGCAGCGGTTCCCGGCCCGAGGAAGTCGCGCCCGATCCACACTGTGGACGTGAGCTGGCGGTACTCGTGCGTGCTGACCATCACCCCTCCGAAGTCACGGACGAAGTCGGCCGACCACGCCGGACGTCGATCGGCGAAGGAACGCGGAA
>JASLJL010000460.1 GCA_030152405.1 Gordonia sp. (in: high G+C Gram-positive bacteria)
GGATCTGGCTGCCCTTCACGTACCCGCCGTTCGCGGCGCTGCTGTTCACGCCGCTCGGCGCGATGTCGTTGGCGGTCACGAGCATCGGCGTCTCCGTCGTGACCGTGCTGTTGATGGTCTACGTGACCAAGCTGACCTTCGACGTCCTGGGTGTCGGAGATCGCGCCAACCGCTGGCAGCTGGCCCTTGTGGTGTCGACGGCGACCGTCTGGTTCAACCCGTTCACCATGACTCTCGGTTTCGGCCAGATCAACATGATCCTGATGGCCGCGATCATGGTCGACGTGTTCGTCGTCGGTCGTCGCCCCGGCCCGTCCACCTGGCTGCAGGGTGTCCTCACCGGTCTCGCCGCCGCGGTGAAATTGACCCCGCTCGTCTTCCTCGGCGTCTTCTTGGCCGCGGGCCGGATCCGGGCGGTGATCACCGGCGTCGCAGCATTCGTCGGCGCCGCCGTCATCGGGTGGCTGTGGATCCCCGACGATTCGAAGACGTACTGGACCGACACGGTCTTCCACACCGGCCGCATCGGCGAGCCGGAGGGGCGGATCAATCAGAATCTGAACGCCCTCTGGCTGCGCTTCTTCGTCGACGACGGCGCCAGCAGCGTTCCGCCGCTGCTCTGGGTGGCGTCGAGCCTGATCGTGACGGTGCCCGCGCTGCTCGCGGTGCTGGCCGCGCGGCCGGGAGAGGCGTTCGCGCCCGGGGCTGTCGGGGGCCGCGTCAACGCGATGATCGTCGCCTGTGCCGTCGCGGTCTGGGGACTGCTGGTGTCGCCGACCACCTGGGCCCATCACTGGGTCTGGTGCGTTCCGGCGATCCTCACCTGCGCCACGATCGTCACTCGCACCGACGACCGACGTGTCCGCGCGGTGTACGGCGCGCTCGCCGCGGTCGGCGTCGTGATCTTCGCGATCGGACCGTTCCAATTGCTGCCGCCGATCCAGGACGGGTGGTCCTTGTGGCAGCATCTCATCGGGAACACGTACCCGATCTGGGGCATCGCGTTGCTCATCGCGTTCTGGCGGCTGCCCTACGTCGCCCGGCCCGCCGACTCCTGAGCCGGCGGCCGCACCGTCAGGCGGCGGAGTCGCCGCCGTCCATCAGTTCTTCGGCCTTCTTGTACGTGCCGTCGGAGTTCTTCAACTTCGCCGCGTACACGTCGACGTACTGCTGTCCGGTGAGCCGCATGAGCGCGTACATGATCTCGTCGGTGACCGCACGCTCGATGAATCGGTTGCCCGCCATGCCCTCATACCGCGAGAAGTCGAGCGGTTCGCCGACGCGAACGGTGATGCGCGTGGGGCGCGGGAGAATCGTGCCGGGCGGGTTGATGCGCTCGGTGCCGACCATCGCCACCGGGATCACCGGCTTGCCGGTCTCCAGCGCCATGCGGGCGAGACCGGTCTTGCCCTTGTACAGGCGTCCGTCGGGTGAGCGGGTCCCCTCCGGGTACAGGCACAGCAGCCCGCCCGCGTCCAGCACCCGCTTGCCTGCACTGAGCGCGCCCGCCGCGGCGCTGGCGCCCGAGCGGTCGATGGGGATCTGCCCGGACGAGCTGAAGAACCACTTCTTGAACTTGCCCTTGATCCCGCCCTCGGTGAAGTACTCCGACTTCGCGAGGAAGTAGATGCGCCGCCGCACCATCAACGGCAGATAGAAGCTGTCGACGACGGCGAGATGGTTCGAGGCGAGAAGTGCCGCGCCCGATGTCGGGATGTTGTCGTGGCCTTCGATGCTCGGCCGACCCATGAGCCGCAGGCCGGGGCCCATGAGGATGTACTTGAAGATGAAGTACCACATGCTCGCGTCAAGTCCCTTCTCGCGACGGCCGGGCGGCGCGTCGACGCCTGGCTCACTCTACTGGCTCGCGCGGAGTCCTTCGCGGGCTATGTGCGCTGCGCCTATGACTCCCGCGGTCTCCCCCAGCTGAGTGCCCCGGATCCGGGCCAACTGACGGTGTCCGGCGCCGGTGACCGCCCGTGTGTAGTGCTCGCGAGCGTCGTCGAGGAACAGCCCCGACGCGGCGCCGACACCGCCCGCGAGAACGATGAGGTCGGGATCGAAGACGTCGGCGATCATGCCGAGCCCGAGACCGAGCCAGCGGGCCAGGTCCGCGTAGGCGGCGACGGCGACGGGATCGCCGTCCGCTGCGGCCGCCGCCACTCGACGTCCGGTCAACGAGCCCGGGTCGGCGTCCGACTCGGCGGCGAGTGCACTGCGTCCGAACTCCTGCGAGGCCAGGAGCTCGACGGCGGTGTCGACGAGGGCGGTGCCGCTGCAGTACCGCTCCCAGCAGCCGCGCTTGCCGCACCCGCAGGGTCTGCCGTCGGGCACCACCGTGAGATGACCGAGTTCGGGTGCGACCCCGAAACTGCCGCGGTAGATCTCGCCGCCGAGGATCAGACCTGCACCGATGCCGGTGCCGATCGCCAGGACCAGCGTGTTGTGGCCGCGGGCCGCGGCGCCGAAGTGCAGTTCGGCGACCGCCGCCGCATTCGCGTCGTGCTCGGCGAACACCGGCATCCCGATCCGCGCGGCCATGTCCGCGGCGACCGTCGCCTCCAACCACGGCAGATGCGGGGCGAACCGGACGGTCTGGCGGTCGGGCGTGAGGAACCCCGCGATCGCGAGCCCGACGGCTCCGACGGCCCAGCGGTCGCGGAGTTCGCCGACGAGTCGGTCCAAGCAGTGCTCGAGGGCGGGGGCGGTCGACGGTGTCGCGGTGCGGAGGGTGTCGAGCATCCGTCCCGACGAGTCGACGACGCAGGCTCGGACGCTCGTTCCGCCGATGTCGATTCCGACGGTGAGGTCCTGGCCCGGCCCCGACGCCACGTCTACCGTCCCGCCGCCGTGATGCGGACCGGAATCGACTCGAATCCGGAGCTCGAGGCCGGCGGCGCGTGAGGCGCCGAACGCAGTGATTCGACGATCGCTTCGAGGATCGCGATGAACGCCGACAGGATCCGGGCGAGCAGGTCGCCGAGTTCGCTGAGCAGGGTCCCCAGTTCGGCCGCCAACTCGGGAATCGGTCCGGTCCCCCCGCCGACCGCGGCCGCCGCCGCAGAGTTTCCGCCGCCGATGATCGCCGCGAGCTGGTCGATGGTCGCGGCGAATCCGAGCAGCATGTCCTGCACCGGATCGTCGCTCTGGGCGGATCCGGCGCGGGTGTCGCGCTCGTCAGCGGGCATCGCTTCGTGCACTCCTTCTGCGCCGTCGAGATCGTCGGTTCGTCACGGTCGTGGTCGTGAGCGGATTCTACCGGTCCGCACCGACCCGAAAGGGCCGCGGCTACCGCTGGGGCCCGGATCCGCCGTCGCGCGCAGGCCAGACGGCGGGATCGGGCATGAAGGTGACGGTGAGTCTGCCGTCGTCCCAACCGGCGCCCGTCACGCGGCATCGTCGCAGGACAGACGGCAGCCGGACGGGATGCCGGAAGCCGTCGACGGTGACCAGCAGATCGTCCCCCGAACGGCCCAACTGCAATCCCTCGGGACGCGGCAGGGCTTGTCGCCACGTGAGTTCGAACACAGAGTCCACCCCGTCGCCGGAGACTCGGGTGACCGTGAGCGCCCCGCTGCCCCGCGGTCGGCCGCTCGGAGTGGCCGGGCGCAGTCGGATCTTTCGTATCCGCGACAGCCGGTCGAGCACGCCTCCCGACTCGACCTCGTGGACCTGCACCGACCGGTCGTCGCCGAGCACGCTGCGGACCTGGGCCGCGACGTCGCCGGTGGGAGCCCCGGCCTCGCCCCCGTTCACGAGCACCGAGCGCAGCGGCAGTGCCGTGAGATCGGCGAGGGCCACCTGGTCGGCCGCTGCTCGGCGGCCACGATCGCCTGCGTCGAGCACGATGTGGGCTGCGACCGAATGAGGATCGGTGAGGAGCTCGGCGAGATCCGCGCAGTCCCGGTCGATGCCTTCCACTGCGGCCGACAGCTGCGCGACGGCGGGTTTCTCCGCGGCCTCGGCCAGCCGGGCGTGACGCGGCCACAGCCGCTCCAGAGTCGCCGACAGCAGCACGGGTGCACGCAGCAGCGCGTGCGGGTCGCCGACGCCCGAGAGGTCGACGATCACTCGACGCCACTGACCGCTGGTCGCGGCATCGCGGATCTGCCGGAGGAGCAGGAACTCGCCGATGCCGGGCAACGCCACCATCTCGCCCGCGGCGACCGACGACAGCACGCCGACGATCGGCAGGACTGTTCGAGCGGCGCTCACCGCGGACAGCGCGGCGGCGAAATCGGTCCACGCCTGTTCGACGACGGCCAACTGATCGAGGTGGAGGAGGTCGGTGTCGGCGGTGAGCGCCACCGGCTCGCCCGGCATCCGGTACACGCCGAGCCGATCGGGCAGGTACGACTGCCGGTCCACCGTCACCAGCAGGGTGTCGCGCTCGGCGCCGATCGGCAGGACGCCGCGATGCTCGCTCGCGTGGTCGTCGACCGTCAGCGCGGCGGCCGCCGCGAGGACGGACACACCGGCCCCACCGGGTCCGAGCACCAGGTGGATGGGCGTCAGGTCGATCAGTCTTCGACCCGCTTCTTCAGGTCGCTGAGCGCGGTCGTCGTGATCGCCTTCTCCGCGCGACGTTTCAGTTGACTGATCATCGGGATCTTCAAGTCGACCGTCAACGTGTAGGTGACCTTCGTCGAACCGGCCACCTGCTGGGTGAGCAGGTACTGGCCGCGCTGATCGCGTTGCAGGTCGCTGGACACGAGTCGCCACGAGACGGCGGTCCCGTCGTCGGCCCACTCGTAGCGGAGCTCGTAGGTGTCGGCGAGGACGCCCGCGTCGAGCACGAACCGCACGTGGACCCCTCGACCCGCGTCGTCGCGCTCGAGGACGGTGACCTCGCGAGCCGCCCCGACCCACTCCGGGTAGTTCTCGAAGTCGGCGATGACGGCCATCACCGCCGCGACGTCGGCCGCGACGATCGTCGACTGTTCGGTGCTGTCGGTCATGCCACGGACTCCGCGGCAGCGGGGCCGCCGATCTCGCGGGAGCCTTCGAGCAGGGCCTTGACCTCGAACGCCATCACCTTTCCGGCGACGCGACGCAGACGATTCAGTTCGGCGACCTCGGCCAGCCACGCGGCGGGCTCGGTCGGCAACGGGGCCACCGGCTCGGCGTGCAGGTAGTAGTGCAGAACGAACCCGTCCATGCACTTCTCGTTCCAGATCTCCATGGTCCCGGTCAGCGGGCCGGACACCCGCCAGCGCACGCCCTCGTCGCCGCGGTCCTCGGCGACCTCCAACGTCAGATCCGGCCACCATGTGCGCCACCGTGCGCGATCGCCGACGACAGCTCCGGCCAGGGATACGGCGGCGGCGACGAATGCCTCGTCAGCCACCTGAATGCTCGTCACGGAACCAGCATCACATACCGGTGGCGCGCGGCAAAAGCCGACTCGGGACGCGGAGGTTCGTCATCGGGAGATAAGATCTGTCGAATAGACCAACGTGTCTTGTCACATAGCCCTGCTCTGAGAAGGTGTTAATTGATGGCTGAGTGCCGCGTCCCCGCAGATTTCGTCACACCGAAGGAGCGGAACGCGTCCGACGTCCTCTTCGACATCGCCGAGGCCACGCCCGCCAAGACGGTGTTCCGCGTGCAGCAGGGCACCGAGTGGCTCCCGGTCTCCGCGGCCGAGGCCGCCGACCGCGTCCGCTCGCTCGCCAAGGGATTCATCGCGTCCGGCATCAAGCCGGGCGACCGGGTGGCCCTGCTGTCGTCTACTCGCATCGAGTGGACTCTCATCGACTTCGCTATCTGGTCCGCAGGCGCGGTCCCCGTCCCGATCTACGACTCGTCGTCCGGCCCGCAGATCGACTGGATCATGCGTGACTCCGCCGCTGTGGCGATCATCGCGGAGACGCCGTCGCATCGCGCAACCGTGGACACCGTGGAGTCGGTCACCGACTCCGTCGCCGTCTTCCAGATCGACGACGAGCCGGGCAAGGGCATCGTCGAACTTTTCGCCGAACTCGGCAAGGACGTCTCCGACGCCGACCTCGATGAGCGCCGTCGACACCTGACCGCGGCCGATCCGGCCACCCTGATCTACACCTCGGGCACCACCGGCCGCCCGAAG
>JASLJL010000050.1 GCA_030152405.1 Gordonia sp. (in: high G+C Gram-positive bacteria)
GGCCCGTGGTGGGCTCGTCGAGGATGTAGAGCGTCCGACCGGTCGAGCGCTTGCCGAGCTCCGACGAGAGCTTGACCCGCTGGGCCTCACCCCCGGAGAGCGTCGGGGCCGGCTGCCCGAGCCGCACGTAGCCGAGCCCCACATCGAACAGCGTCTGCAGGTGACGAGCGATCGTGGGCTGGTTGGCGAAGAACTCCAGGGCCTCCTCGCACGACAGGTCGAGGACCTCGGCGATGTTCTTTCCCTTGAAGGCGATGTCGAGCGTGTCCCGGTTGTACCGGGCGCCGTGGCACACCTCGCACGGAACGTAGACGTCGGGGAGGAAGTTCATCTCGATCTTGATCGTTCCCTCGCCCATGCACGCCTCACAGCGTCCGCCCTTCACGTTGAACGAGAAGCGCCCGGGCTGATACCCGCGGACCTTGGCCTCGGTGGTGGCGGCGAACAACGTACGGACCTTGTCGAACACGCCGGTGTAGGTCGCCGGATTCGACCGCGGCGTCCGGCCGATCGGCGACTGATCCACCTGCACGAGCTTGTCCAGCTGCTCGACGCCTTTGATCCTCGTGTGGTGACCGGGAACCTGACGGGCGCCGTTCAACTTGTTCGCCAGCACCGTCGCGAGGATGTCGTTGACGAGCGTCGACTTTCCCGAGCCCGAGACACCGGTCACCGCGGTGAGCACGCCGAGCGGGAACGACACGTCGATCCCGTCGAGGTTGTTCTCGCTCGCGCCGACCACGGTCACCTGACGCTTCTTGTCGACCGGCCTGCGGATGGCCGGGACCTCCAGCGCCTCGCGCCCGGACAGATATGCGCCGGTCAACGACTCCTTGTTGTCGAGCAGCCCCTGATAGTCGCCGCTGTGGACCACCTTGCCGCCGTGCTCTCCCGCCCGCGGACCGATGTCCACGATCCAGTCGGCGGCCCGAATGGTGTCCTCGTCGTGCTCGACGACGATCAACGTGTTGCCGAGGTCCCGGAGTCGGACGAGGGTGTCGATGAGGCGGCGGTTGTCTCGCTGGTGGAGACCGATCGACGGTTCGTCGAGCACGTACAGGACGCCGGCGAGACCCGCGCCGATCTGCGTCGCGAGACGGATCCGCTGGGCTTCGCCACCCGAGAGCGAGCCCGCCGCACGGGAGAGCGACAGGTATTCGAGTCCGACGTCGAGCAGGAAGCGGATGCGGGCCTGAACCTCTTTGAGGACGCGGCCGGCGATCGCCGCCTCGCGCTCACCGAGGATCAGTCCGTCCAGGTAGTCGGCGCACTCGGCCACCGACAACGACGTCACGTCGGCGATCGACTTCGGACCGTGGACTGGATGGTCCAACGTCACCGCCAGGATCTCGGGGCGCAGGCGGGTGCCGGAGCACGCGCTGCACGGCACATCGCGCATGTAGCCCTCGTAGCGGTCCTTCATCTGCTCCGACTCCGTCGTGTCGGCGCGACGGGACAGGAACGCCATCACACCCTCGAACTCGGTGTAGTACGAGCGGGTGCGGCCGTATCGGTTCTTGAACTTGACGTGAACCTGGTGATCGGACCCGGTGAGCAGCGCCTTGCGCGCGTTGCGCGGCAGCTTGTTCCACGGTGTGTCGACGTCGAAGCCCATCTGGTCGCCGAGGCCCTCGACGAGGCGTAGGAAGTACCCCGCGTTGTGGCCGGTGGACCAGGGAGCGATGGCGCCGTCGCGGAGAGTGGTCTCCGGGTCGGGAACCACCAGGCTCTCGTCGACCTCCTTCTGCACGCCGAGGCCGTCGCACACCGGGCACGCGCCGAACGGCGAGTTGAACGAGAACGATCGGGGTTCGAGATCGTCGATCGCGATCGGATGAGAGTTCGGGCAGGCCATCTTCTCGGAGAAGCGGCGTTCGCGGTCGGGATGGTCCTCGTCGAGGTCGACGAAGTCGAGGACGACGATCCCGTCGGCCACGCGGAGGGCGGTCTCGATCGAGTCCGTCAGGCGTTGCTTGGCCGACGGCTTCACCACGAGACGGTCGACGACGACGTCGACGTCGTGCTTCTCCTGCTTTTTCAGCTTCGGCGGATCGGCGAGCTGGTGGACGACCCCGTCGATCCGTGCACGAGCGAAGCCCTGCGTCTGCAGGTCGGCGAACAGGTCGACGAACTCGCCCTTGCGCGTCCGAACGACCGGGGCGAGCACCTGGAAGCGCGTGCCCTCGTCCATCGCCAGGATCTGGTCGACGATCTGCTGCGGCGTCTGTCGCGCGATCTTCTCGCCGCAGACCGGGCAGTGGGCGGTGCCCGCACGTGCATACAGCAGGCGCAGGTAGTCGTACACCTCGGTGATCGTGCCGACGGTGGACCGCGGATTGCGGTTGGTCGACTTCTGGTCGATGGACACCGCGGGCGACAGACCCTCGATGAAGTCGACGTCCGGCTTGTCCATCTGCCCGAGGAACTGGCGGGCGTACGCCGACAGCGATTCCACGTATCGCCGCTGGCCTTCGGCGAAGATCGTGTCGAACGCCAACGACGACTTACCCGAGCCCGAGAGACCCGTGAAGACGATCAGCGAGTCACGCGGGAGATCGACGTTGATCCCCCGCAGATTGTGTTCGCGTGCACCACGAACGATGAGCCGATCAACCACTACTTTTCCTCACCTAGCACGACTATCTCCCCGGTCGACCACAGTACGCGGACCCTCCGACAATTCTGGTCGAGCGCAGACCGGGCTGTGGCGGGGACGACACTAGGATGGACTCATGACGCAGCAGATCACCGTCTCCGACGACTACACCGGATCCGTCTCCCCCGACGGCGACCAACAGAACCTCGCGCAGAGGCGCGTGCTCGACAACGCGACGATCGTGAAGGTCTCCGTCGGTCCGATGGACAACAACGCTTATCTGATCACCGATTCGGCGACCGGCGACGCGCTGCTCGTCGACGCGGCGAACGACGCGGGAGTGCTGCTCGCGCTTGCGGACCAGGAGCCGGGGACGGTCCGGCAGATCGTCACCACGCACGGTCACCCCGACCACTGGCTGGCGCTGGAGGAGGTCCGCGACGGACTGTCCGTCCCCCATGCGGTCGGCACGGACGACGCCGCCGCCCTGCCGGTTCAGGCGGACCGGCTGCTCACCGACGGGGACACGATCGCCGTCGGCGACCTGACACTCGACGTCATCGGCATCCGCGGACACACCGCGGGATCGATCACACTGGTCCTCACCGAGAACTCGGGCGCCGTTCACCTGTTCACCGGTGACTCGCTGTTTCCCGGGGGTGTCGGCAAGACATGGGAGCCCGGCGACTTCGAGATCCTCCTCGGCGACGTCGAGTCGCGACTGTTCAACCGTTTCGACGACGCCGTCGTCTACCCCGGCCACGGGAAGGACACCTCGCTCGCCGCGGAACGACC
>JASLJL010000488.1 GCA_030152405.1 Gordonia sp. (in: high G+C Gram-positive bacteria)
CGAGACGAGGCAGGACGAGGAACGTCGCGTCGACGTCCAGCATCGTCTGTCGCGCGCCGTCGACGCCGTTGTGCAGGCGCGCGGTGTGCTGCACGGCGAACGTGGCGACTGGTCGGTGCAGTTGGCGATCACCGATCTCGAGCGCATCGGAGACGAGTTGAACGACGCGGCCGACAGGCTCTCGTCGTGAGAGGGCGACTGGCGGGGCTCGCACTCGGAGTCCTCACCGCCATCGGCGGGTTCCTGGACATCGGCGACATCGTCACGAACGGGGTCGTCGGCGCCCGCTTCGGGCTGTCGCTCGCCTGGGTGACGCCGCTGGGAGTGCTGGGCATCATGCTGTTCGCCGAGATGTCCGGCCGCGTCGCCGCGTGCAGCGGACGGGCGACGTTCGAGATCATCCGGGAACGTCTCGGACCGCGAGTCGGCGGCGCGAACCTCATCGGCTCCGTGCTGACCACCGTCCTCACGTTGACAGCCGAGATCGGCGGCATCGCCGCGGTCCTCCACATCGCCAGCGACGTTCGGCCGATGCTGTGGATTCCGGTCGCGGCGTTCGGCGTCTGGGTGATCCTGTGGCGAGTGCGGTTCTCGGTGATGCAGAACGTCACCGGGCTGCTCGGACTGCTGTTGATGATGTTCGCCGTCACGTTCTTCCTGCTGAGCCCATCACCCGGGGACATCGCGGCGGACCTCGTGCCGCGGCTGCCGACCGACGAGGCGGACCCGGTGTACTGGTACTACGCAGTCGCACTGTTCGGTGCTGCGATGACTCCTTACGAAGTGTTCTTCTTCTCGTCCGGCGGAATCGAAGACCGGTGGACCGCCGACGACGTCAAACGAATGCGGATCAACGTGCTGATCGGTTTTCCGATCGGCGGCATCGGCTCGCTGGCCATCATGGGCGTGTCGTCGGAGTACTTCGGGCCCGCCGGAATCGACGTCGACTCGTTGTCGTCGTTGATGCTGCCGGTCGCCGCGGCCGGTGGACAACTGGCCGTCGCTCTCGTGCTCGTGGGCGTGCTGGCGGCGACAGTGGGGGCGTCGCTGGAGACAGCGCTGTCGACCGGATACGCGGTGGCGCAGTACTCCGGGTGGACGTGGGGAGCGACCCGTCGCCCACGTGACGCGGCGCGATTCCACGTCGTGATGCTCGCCGCGATCGTCGCGAGCGCGTTGATCCTGATGACCGGCGTCGACCCGGTGGCGGTGACCGAGTACTCCGTGGTCTTCTCGGCGATCGCACTGCCCCTGACCTATCTGCCGATCCTGGTGGTGGCGGGCGACCGCGAGTACATGGGAGAGCACGTCAACGGTCGATGGATGAACGGGTTGGGCACGGTGTTCCTCGGAATCGTCGTCGTGGTGTCGGCTGCGGCCATCCCGCTCATGATCGTGACAGGAGCAGGACGATGACCTCCGACGTGTTCGACGTGCGCGCTCACCTGCTGGACCGGCAGATCGTCGACGCCGACGGGCGGCCCGTCGGCGTCGTCGACGACGTCGTGTTCGAGCACGCCGACGCTGCACGTGGGCCGCTCGTCTCCGGCCTGCTCACGGGACGTGCGGTCGTCGACCGCATCTTCGGCGACGCCCCGGAGCCCGCACGGCTCACCGAGGTGAACGCCGACATCATCGTCGACATCGGCGTCGTGGTCAGCTTGTCGGTGAGCGGCGACGACCTCGGAGACGTGAACTGGGTGGAGAAGTGGATGCGAGATCACGTGATCGCCCGGATTCCGGGGAATCGGAGACGCGGATGACGATCAGGGCGAGTGAGTTGCTCAACCGAGCCGTCGTCGAAGGCGACGTGTCGCTCGGCGTGGTGGTCGACATCCGGGTGGCCAAGCGAGACGGCGGACTCGAAGTAGTCGCACTGCTCGTGGGTCCTCGCCGACCTGTCCGGTTGCTCGGACCGCACGAAGCCGACCGGAGCGGGGCCTGGGTCTTCGATCGTCTGCTCGCACTGCGGGACCGCAAGGTGTTCTGCGTGCCGTGGTCGGAGGTCGTCGAGATCGACGAGCAGTGCGTCCGGGTGTCGCGTAAACCCGACTGAACACCATCGAGACCCGGTCCAAGAGACTCGTCGCGCGCGTAATCTCAGATCATGACAACGCCTGAGCCGGAGGCTCTGGACCTCGAGCTGCGCCGGACGACGGACGCAAGGGTCGGTCACTTCCGCTACTGGTTCGACGCCGATCGCTGGGAGTGGTCGGACGAAGTGACGGAGATGCACGGCTACCGTCCAGGAACGATCACTCCGACGACGGAGCTGATGACCTCCCACAAGCATCCAGACGACCGTGCGACCTTCGAGAATCTCGTCGAACAGATGCGAACGACGAGGGCTCCGTTCTCCAGCCGCCACCGGATCATCGACACGAACGGAGTGATCCGGAACGTTGTCGTCATGGGCCGCACCTTCACAGAGGCCGAGGAGGTGGTCGGCACCGAGGGGTTCTACCTCGATGTGGAAGATGTGGTCGAGGAGTCGGTGCGAGGAAGAGTCGCCGACCATGTCCAGCACTTCCGGGAGAACGGGGCCGTCATCGAACAGGCGAAAGGGATGCTGATGGTGGTCTACGGCATACCTGACGACCGAGCCTTCGACGTGCTGCGGTGGCTGTCGCAGACCCGCAACACCCCGGTGCATGAGATCGCCCGCGCCATCGTGGAGTCGGCGGGAACCGAGCCGTGGACGACCGAGAGCGCCCGCCGCGCGTTCGATCTGTTGGTACTCGGCAGCGCGGGCGCCGAACCGTCGAGCGCCTGAGGTGGCCGGGCGTCACTGACGCCCGCGTCTGCTCCCGCTGTACGCCGCACGGCGGATCGGGCCGAGCCACGACGGAACCGCATGAACACCTGCCGGAACCGATCCCGACGGGTCGAACGCGATGTCACCGCGCGCTTGCACATCGCCGAACTCGACGCGTCCCACCGTCTGCCATGGGCCGCCGTCACGGCTCGCGGTCAGGGTGAGAATGGCATTACCGGACCGCAGCGCGGCCGCCAGACCGTCGATGTCGAGGCCGTGGGCGGTCGGGGGAGTGACGAGCCGACCGGCCAGCCGCCACCGC
>JASLJL010000009.1 GCA_030152405.1 Gordonia sp. (in: high G+C Gram-positive bacteria)
TCGTCCCGTGCGACCACCGCGACCGCTCCGTGGTGCTCGACCACTTCGCGGCGGGCGGTGCGGCCGCCGGGCATCTCGACGTCGTCGAGCCGGAGTGCCAGGATCGCACCCGAGTAGACAGTCTGCGAGCCGACGGTCGAGAACTCATGCGACCCCGGGGTGATCACTCGGCCGCCCGGACCTCGTCGTCCTCGTGCTCAGGAGCGTCGTAACCGTCGAGCTCGACCGGCAGACGCGTGGCCTGCTTGTACCGCAGCGCGGCCTCGATGAACGACTTGAACAGCGGGTGCGGGCGCGTCGGGCGACTCTTGAGCTCCGGGTGCGCCTGGGTCGCGACGAGGAACGGGTGAACGTCCTTCGGGTACTCGACGAACTCGACGAGACGCCCGTCGGGCGACGTCCCGGAGAAGACGAGGCCCGACTCGGCGATCTTCTCGCGGTAGTCGTTGTTGACTTCGAAGCGGTGACGGTGGCGTTCGCTGACGTCGGTCGAGCCGTACGCCTTCGCGACCTGCGAACCGGGGATCAGCGCCGCTGGGTACGCGCCGAGACGCATCGTCCCGCCGAGGTCGGCGTCGCCCGCGACAGCGGCTTCCTGATCGGCCATCGTCGCGATGACCGGCGACGGGGTCTCCGGATCGAACTCGGTCGAGCTGGCGTCGGCGAGTCCGGCCGAACGCGCCGCTTCGATGACGACGCACTGGAGTCCGAGGCAGAGGCCGAGCAGCGGAATCTTGTTCTCTCGGGCGTATGCGATGGCGCCCAGCTTGCCCTCGATGCCGCGGATGCCGAAACCGCCGGGAACAAGAACCGCGTCGACGTCACGCAATGCCGCGTTCGCGCCTTCGGGGGTCTCGCAGTCGTCGGACGGCACCCACTTGATCTCGGTGCGCGCGCGGTGAGCGAAACCGCCCGCCCGAATGGCCTCAGTGACCGACAGGTACGCGTCCGGCAGATCGATGTACTTGCCGACGAGCGCCACGGTGACGGTCTCCCGCGGATTGTGGACCCGCTCGAGCAGGTCGCCCCACACGGTCCAGTCGACGTCGCGGAACGGGAGACCGAGCTGACGGACGACGTAGGCGTCGAGCTGCTCGGAGTGCAGGACCTTCGGGATGTCGTAGATCGACGGCGCATCGGGCGTCGAGATGCAGCCGTCGATGTCGACGTCGCACATCAGCGCGATCTTCTTCTTCAGCCCGTCCGGGACCGGGCGGTCACAGCGCAGGATCAGTGCGTCGGGCTGGATGCCGATGCTGCGCAACGCGGCGACGGAATGCTGCGTCGGCTTGGTCTTCAGCTCGCCCGACGGCGCGAGGTACGGGACCAGGGAGACGTGAAGGAAGAACACGTTGTTACGACCGAGGTCGTGCCGGATCTGACGCGCGGCCTCGATGAACGGCTGCGACTCGATATCGCCGACAGTTCCACCGATCTCGGTGATGACGACGTCGGGCGCCTCACCGCTCGAATCGGGCTCGTGCATCGCGAGCATGCGTGCTTTGAGCTCGTCGGTGATGTGCGGAATCACCTGGACCGTGTCGCCGAGGTACTCGCCGCGACGCTCCTTGGCGATGACGGTCGAGTACACCTGACCGGTCGTGACGTTCGCGGTACCCGACAGGTTGCGGTCGAGGAACCGTTCGTAGTGCCCGATGTCGAGGTCGGTCTCCGCACCGTCCTCGGTGACGAACACCTCACCGTGCTGGAACGGATTCATGGTGCCGGGGTCGACGTTGAGGTACGGGTCGACCTTCTGCATCGTGACGCGCATGCCGCGGGCGGTGAGCAGCTGCCCGAGGCTCGAAGCGGTGAGTCCCTTACCGAGCGAGGATGCGACACCGCCCGTCACGAAGATGTGCTTGGGGCTGACGCGCTCAGAACGCAGTGATCGCAAATGATTCTCCCGTCGGGGTGTATCAGGACTGCCGAATACCTGATGACCTACGGGACTTCAGCCTAACAGCATTCCGCCGCCGACAGGAGCGACACACCAGGGTTACCGTGCAGGCTCGGCGCCGACAGTGATGGCCGTCGCACCGGGGCCGGTTCCGAAGGCTCCCGAGCGGCCGGCGAGCTCTTCGCCCAGTGCCATCACGGCGGTCAGTCGGCCGGTCTGGCGATCCACGTCGTCGACCGTCGTGATCGCATTGCCGAGGGCCGGATCGGACCTGATCACACCGATCGGTGATCCGCCCTCGGCGGAACCGGTCCGCCCGACGAGTGCCCCGCCCTGGCCGCGCATCGCCATCGCCGCGGCGAGACGCCCGACGAGTTGTCCCTGCGCACCGGAGTCGTCGCCCATGTCGCCACCGGTCACGACCAGCACGAGATCGGCCGATTTCACGGCGCCGTCGGCGTAGTCGATGAACTCTCCTCCGCGCAGGGTGTCGAGCACAGTTCGACGGTCCCCGTCGGACGCCGCGCGCTGACCGGTGCGGTGCAGAAGTGTGACACCGAGCAGATCGCCTGTGCGAGAGCCGGAGTCGGTGAACTCCACACGGAGCTGCGCTCCGGTCGGGATCGACTGGTCGATCACAGTCCGGAGTTTCGACGCGTTCTCGTCTCGGATGAACGACGTCGTGAGTGCGATCTGCCCGGAGAACGTCGCACCCGCGTCGTTGAGCATTCCCTTGAGTGCGGTCACATCGGCGTCGGCGGCGTCGGGCGCCGTCACCACCAGAACCGATCGGTCTTTGAGCACGTTCTTGGTGAGCCGTCCGGCGATCGCGGAGGTGAAGCTGTCGGCCGAGTTCACTTGGGACGACAAGTCGTCCCGCTCGTCCTGCAGCGAACTGATCTTGTCCCGGTCCGTGCCGGTGAGCGCGTTGACCCGGTCACCGATGAAACCGGACCCCAGGAATAGTCCGAGCGCAAGCGCGAGGAAGACCGCGATCAGCGAGATCGCGTGTTGGCGCATGGTGATCATTTGGTATTCCACACAGCTTTCATTTGGTGTTCCACACGCCGGAGATCCAGTCGACGAAGGCGTCCCAACGGTCGACGATCCAGCCGGTCATGTCGCTTCCGCCCTGAGTGATGACGATCGTCGCGATGATGGCGATCAGCGCGGCGAGCATCAGCATCGCGATCGCGGTTCCGCTCACCCGGCTCCGGTACAGAGTCGAGACCGCTTTCGCGTCGACGAGCTTCGGACCGACCTTCAAGCGGGTCAGGAACGTGGACGGGATCTGATCGCGGAGTTCGCGATCGAAGAAGTCGTTGAGCGATCCGCCGAGGCCCGCGGCCACGATCAGATCGGCGCCGTGGAAGTCGGCGAGCAGCAGTGCGAGGTCGGCAGCGGATCCTGCGGCTGGGAAAGTGGTCGCACCGACACCGAGGTCCTGAATGCGCTCCAGACCGGGCGCATGGCCGTCGGGGTCTGCGGGCAACACCAGCTCGGCGCCCGACTTGAGGGTCTCGGTGGTGATCTCGTCCGGGTCGCCGACGACGATCGCCGGACGGTATCCGGCCTTCATGAGAGTGTCCGCGCCTGCGCCGACGCCGATCATGATCGGTTGGTACTCCTTGATGAACGGCTTGAGCGCCTTCAGGTCGGCGCCCCGCTCGGAACCCTCGGCGACGACCACCACGTGGCGGCCCTCCAGCTTGCAGCGCACGTCGGGGATGCCGACCCCGTCGATGAGGAGCGGCGACTCGCTGCGGATGAACTCGATCGTGTTCCCGGAGAACGCTTCCAGGTGATCGACCAGTCCGGTCTTCGCGTCGAGCATGCGGTCGGCGACGATCCGCTCGTCGAGTTCTTCACCGCGTGCGACGACCCGGTCGCCGACGTACAGCCGCCCGTCGTTCACCCGGACCTTCTGACCGTCCTTGACCCGCGCGAACACATCGGAGCCCACGTTGTCGAGCAGCGGGATGCCCGACGCGGCCAACACCTCCGGCCCCAGGTTCGGGTAACGGCCGGTGATCGATTCCGCGACGTTCACGACCGCGGCGACCTTGGCCTCGATGAGGGCGTCGGCCGTGACGCGGTCCAGGTCGACCTCGTCGAGGACGGCGATCTCGTCTTCGCCTATCCGCTGGAGGAGTCTCTTGGTGTTCTTGTCGATCCGCGCGATGCCGATCAGACCGGGCAGAACTTCCGTGTTGCGCGAGAGCAGTGCAGGCATCCTCATGACAGACATGGTGGGCCGACTGATGAAGGATCACACGGAGGCGCGCCGTAACTCAGGAAACTTTAATCACACGAGTCACAGGAGTATCGGTCGGTCAGTGCTCGGCGCGAGCGGCCTCGGCCGTCTGCAGAAGCTCCTCCGCATGCGCTCGGCCGGTCTCCGAATCGCCGAGGCCGGCCAGCATCCGCGCCAGCTCAGACACCCGTGCATCGCGGTCGAGCATCGCCAGTGTCGACCGCTGTCGTCCGGCCGCGCCGCCGCCCTGCTTTCCGATCAGCAGATGATTGTCGGCGAAGGCCGCGAC
>JASLJL010000037.1 GCA_030152405.1 Gordonia sp. (in: high G+C Gram-positive bacteria)
GCGAGCGTTGAAGACGTCGAAGTAGACGCCCCGCCCGAGTCGTCCGAGCAGAAGCGACCCGATCGGCGTGACATGGGCCGATCCGTCGTCGTTGACGCTCGGACGACTCGGGCGGGGCGTCTACTTCGACGTCTTCAACGCTCGCCTGTCCGCTAACGTCGACGAGCGACCCGACGTCACGATTCTCGCCGTCGACAGCGGGCCGATCCTGTGGTGCCGAGCGCTCCTGTCGGGCAGATTCGTCCGGCCGCCGGGGCTGCGCCTGATCGGGACCGTCGGTCCGCAACGTCCGAGCTCACCCGAGGAGGTTGTGCGTTTTCGCAGCGCAGTCGGGCCGTTGATGCGAACGAAGGGCGGCGCCATCGCGTGGACGTCCCTCACCACGGTGCGCGACGTGCGTGTCGATCGCATCGAACGGATCAGGCTCGGCGCGATGACCGCGACCGGAGAGCGCTCTACGAACGGCTGAACAGGGTGACGTCGTTGCAGGCCTCGCACACGTCGTCGGGGATCACGCCGGCACGCTGCAGGTAGCCGAACGCGATGCAGCCCAGGCGGACGCCGAGTGCGAACTCGAGCAGCGCGGCGACGATCAGAAGGCCGACCACGATCTGCGCCGCGAGGCCGAGACCGGCGAGCGACAGGGCGAACGCGGTGCCGGAGAACACGAGCCCGACGGTCTGCGCGAACCGCTTCGGCGGGCCGGGCACCGTCTTCTCCTTACGCCACACCTTCGGAGCGATGACGTGCACCGCGAGGCGGCCGAACGGCGAGTACCGGGGCCCGCCCGCGACCCGCAGCAGGAACCCGAGCGCGAGGATCCCGTACAACCACGGCTGATTCACCACTATCGACACCACTGCGAGAACGATCACCAGACCGGCGGTGGAGCGGGCGGCGTAGTCGTTCACCGGATTCGGGAAGTCGAGCAGACCACGATGCCACGAGGCGGTCTGGTCGACCGAGACCGTCGAATCGACCTTGTTGAACAGTGATTCAGATGCCTGAGGACCCGCCATTGCACGAACGATAGGCCAACGGGGCGGCGTCGTCGACGGTTAGGATCACGCGGACTCGAACTCGGAGATCACCTCGAGCACGGCATCGCCGTAGCGTTCCAGCTTGGCTTCGCCGATGCCGGTGATCGTCAGCAACTGCTCGCCGGTCGTCGGTCGGACCTGCGCGAGCTCTTCGAGGGTCTTGTTGCCGAGCACGGTGTACGCGGGCAGCTCCGCCTCTTTCGCGACCGCTGCCCGCCACCGGCGAAGCGCCTCGAACAGCGTGGAGTCGTCCTCGGAGAGGTTGGCCGCGGCGGCGGAGCGCTTGGGCCCGGATGCGCGGCCGGTCCGCTTCGCGTCCTCCCTGAACTGCAGGGGCACCTTGCCGTGCATCACCGGAACCCCGGCCTCGGTCAGGTAGTACTGGCCGTACTCGCCACGCGTCTCGATGTACCCGGAGGCCAGGAGCTGCCGGATCACGCTGCTCCAGGTCGCCGCGTCGAGGTCGGCGCCTTTACCGTAGGTGGACACGCCGCGGTGACCGAGCTGCTCGATGCGCTTGTTGGTGGCGCCTCGCAGGATGTCGATGAGGTGCCCCGCGCCGTAGTGCTGGCGGTACTCGCGGTCGAGCCGCCAGATGGTCGACATCAGTTTCTGCGCGGCGACGGTGCCGTCCCACGTGACCGGCGGGGCCAGACACGTGTCGCAGTTCCCGCACGGCTCGCTGTCCTGGTCGAAGTAGCGCAGGAGCTGCCGGCGTCGGCACGTCGCGGTCTCGCACAGTGCCAGCATCGCGTTCAGATGCTCGGACTGCGACCGCCGGTGAGCGGCGTCGCCGTCGGACATCTGGATGAGCCGCTGCTGCTGGACCACGTCGGCGAGGCCGTACGCCATCCACGCGACAGACGGCAGACCGTCGCGCCCGGCACGACCCGTCTCCTGGTAGTAACCCTCGACGCTCTTCGGGAGGTCGATGTGTGCGACGAACCGCACGTCGGGCTTGTCGATCCCCATGCCGAACGCGATGGTCGCGACCACGACGATCCCGTCCTCGCGGAGGAATCGGTGGAGCGTCTCGTCGCGGAGGCGTTTGTCGAGTCCCGCGTGGTACGGCAGCGCGTTGACGCCGTTGGCGACCAGGAACGCGGCGGTCGCTTCCACCGATTTGCGGCTGAGCGCGTACACGATGCCGGTGGCGGCTTCCCCGTCGACCACACCCTCGGATCGGATGAAGTCGAGGAGCTGCTTGTTCGCCTGATTCTTCGGCTCGATGCGGTAGGTGATGTTCGGGCGATCGAAGCTCGCGACGAAGTGTCGAGCGTTCTCCAAGTGCAGGCGCCGGGTGATCTCGTCGTGGGTGCGACGGGTGGCCGTCGCGGTCAGCGCGATCCGCGGAACATCCGGCCACAATTCCGCGAGATCGCCGAGCGCCAGGTAGTCGGGCCGGAAGTCGTGGCCCCACTGAGACACGCAGTGCGCTTCGTCGATCGCGATCAACGACAGCTTGCCGCGGGAGAGGAGATCCCGCGTGTACGGCCGGCTGAGCCCTTCGGGCGCGATGTAGATCAGATCGAGTTCGCCGTCGAGGAATGCGCGTTCGGTGGCGGCCCGTTCCTCCGGATCCTGCGTCGAGTTCAGATACGCCGCGCGCACTCCGAGCTGTCGGAGTGCACCGACCTGATCCGACATGAGCGCGATGAGCGGCGACACCACCACGGCGCATCCGTCGCGCACCAGCGCGGGGACCTGGTAGCAGAGGCTCTTGCCGCCGCCCGTCGGCATCAGGACGACGGCGTCGCCGCCCGAGACCACCTGCTCGACGATCTGCTCTTGGTCACCGCGGAACTCGTCGTACCCGAAGACGGAGCGGAGGACTTCGTGGGAAGTCGTCACAGAATCAGTCGTCCTCGTCGTCGGCGTCGTAACCGTTCACCTCGTCGAGCTCCTGGACCGGCTTCCGCGGCGCGGACTGGTCGGCGCTCGCGGCTTTGGCCGCCTCGCGCATCTCGAACCCGTCGGTCACCAGCTCGCCGATCTCGCGGACGATGCCCGCGACGGCGCCGGTGATGATCGACGTGATGTTCCCGACCCGGTGCGCCGTGTTCTCCACGAGTTCCTGGGCGAGATCCTTGTTGCGCTCGAGGCGACCGACCACGATGACTTCCTCCCGAATAGCTGCTACCCGCGAGGATAGTCGGTGCGGTGTCAGCCGCCGATGGCTCGGTCGACGAAGTCGATCACCTCGGACTCGACGTCGTCGCGGATCTCCGGCTCGTTGTGGACCTCATGCCGGAATCCGGTGTAGACGCGGGTCCGCACAGATGGGTGACCGCTCGCGACGAGCTTGCCCGCCACGTGATAGGCGCCCTCGCCGTAGTTCGTGACCGGATCCTGGTCGCCCGCGAGGATGAGCACCGGCAGGTCGGGGCGGACCGAGGAGTACCAGTCGTCGCTGTTCGCCTGCTCGTAGACGTCGATGAAGCCCTGCAGGAAGCGGACGCTCATCGGCGCTCCGAAGTTGTTGAGCGGATCGACGGCGTGATCGGCGACGACGTCGGGGTCGCGCGCCACCCAGGCGGTCGGGCCCGCGTCGTCGCCGTATCGGGAGACGAATCCGTCGAACAGGGTCCCGACGTACGCGGGGTCGGCCGGCGCAGCGCGTTCGGGCTCCGCGGCGAGCGCGGCCTGATCGACCATGCCCGCGCCCGGGATCTGCGCGGCGATGCCGCACAGGATGAGGCCCGCGAGGTCGTCTCCGAGGCGAGTCGCCAGCGGCCGGGCGATCATCGAGCCCCACGAGTGCCCGAACACGATGTACGGGAGGTCAGGGTACATCTCGCGGACACGCGCGTGGAGCGACTGCTCATCGGCGACGGCCGTCTCGGCGCCGTCGTCTCCCGAATCAGCCCAGACACCAGACTCCTTCGCCGTCTTTCCGTGCCCTGCGTGATCGTCCGCCGCGACGACGAACCCGGCGTCGAGCAGTCGGGTGATCAGATGCAGGTATCGGCGGGAGTGCTCACCGAGACCGTGAATCAGATGGACGACTGCTCGCGCCGGGCGCGTCGGCTGATAGATCCAGCCGTAGATCGTGTCGGAGCCGTTGTGGGAGGGGAACTGGACTTCGTGGAGGGCCATGGCCCGCACACTAGCCCGGCCCTCTCGACTCCGCTCGAGGATCACCGGACAACTCACGAGAGTCGGAGACAACTCTCGAGGAGACCGGAGGTCAGGCCGCTTCGACGGCCTTCGTCCGCTCGACGTTGACGACCACGTCGTTGTCGTCGCGCGTCATCCAGTTGGGGAGCGACAGCTTCGCGATCTTCTTCCACGTGGAGCCGAGCTGCTGACTCAGGCTGCCGGTGTTGTACGGCAGACCGTACTTGTTGCAGATCGCCTCGACCTCGGGCGCCATCTCGGGGTACCGGTTCGCCGGAACATCGGGGAACAGGTGGTGCTCGATCTGGTGCGACAGGTTGCCGCTCATGATGTGGAAGAGCTTGGAGCCGGTGATGTTCGCCGAGCCGAGGAGCTGGCGGTAGTACCAGTGCCCGCGGGTCTCGTTCTCGCACTCCTCCTGGCTGAACACAGCGACCCCGGTCGGGAAGTGACCGCAGAA
>JASLJL010000056.1 GCA_030152405.1 Gordonia sp. (in: high G+C Gram-positive bacteria)
CGTTGTGGCAGAACGGGATTCCGCAGTCCATGCAGCGGCTGGCCTGCTTCTTCAGGGTGGAGTCGTCGAAGTCGTTGTAGACCTCTTTCCAGTCCATCAGACGCAGGGCGACCGGCCGGCGGGTCGGCGTCTCACGTTCGGTCTGCTTCAGAAAACCTCGGGTGTCAGCCATGAGCCGCCTCCATGATCGCGTCGTTCACATCTCGTCCGGTGCGCTCAGCGGCATCGATGGCGATGAGCACTCTCTTGTAGTCGCGGGGCATCACCTTCACGAAGTGGCCCGCCTGTGTGTCCCAGTCGGCGAGAACGCCCGACGCGACCGTCGAGCCCGTCTCGTCGCGGTGCTCGGTCAGCGCGTCCTTCAGCACCTTCAGATCGTCCGCGTCGAGCTCTTCGAGCTCAACGAGCTCGTCGTTGAGGTTCTCCTGGAACGTTCCGTTCGGGTTGTAGACGTACGCGACGCCGCCCGACATGCCCGCCGCGAAGTTGCGGCCGGTCTCACCGAGAACGATCACGCTTCCGCCGGTCATGTACTCGCAGCCGTGATCGCCCACGCCCTCGACGACCGCCTGGACTCCCGAGTTGCGGACGCAGAACCGTTCGCCCGCGACACCGCGGAGGAAGATCTTGCCCGACGTTCCACCGAAACCGATCACGTTGCCCGCGATGATGTTGTCCTCGGCGACGAAGTCGACCGGGGCGTTCCGCGGCGGGCGGACCACCAGCTTGCCGCCCGACAGGCCCTTGCCGACGAAGTCGTTCGCGTCGCCCTCGAGCCGCATCGTGATGCCGCGCGGGACGAACGCTCCGAAGCTGTTGCCCGCCGACCCGTTCAGGTCGATCGACACCGTGCCCTCGGGCAGTCCCTGCGCGCCGTACACCTTGGTCACCTCGTGGCCCAGCATGGTGCCGACCGTCCGGTTGACGTTGGTGATCGGCGACGTGATGTGCACGCGGGTGCCGGATTCGATCGCGGCGCGAGCCTTCTCGATCAGCTCGTTGTCGAGCGCCTTGTCCAGACCATGATCCTGAGTGCCGGTGCAGTACAGGTCCTGGTTCATGAACGGCGAGTCCGGAAGTGTGAGGATCGGCGACAGGTCGAGCTTGCCCGCCTTGTCTCCGCTCCACCGTGCCAACGCCTTGCGGGTGTCGAGTGCCTCGAACCGGCCGATCGCCTCCTGAAGAGTGCGGAAGCCGAGGCGAGCGAGCAGCTCGCGGACCTCTTCGGCGACGTACAGCATGAAGTTCTCCACGAACTCCGGCTTTCCGGTGAACCGCTCCCGAAGCAGCGGGTTCTGCGTCGCGACGCCCACCGGGCAGGTGTCGAGGTGGCAGACGCGCATCATGATGCAGCCCGAGACCACGAGGGGCGCGGTGGCGAAACCGAACTCCTCACCGCCGAGCAGAGCGGCGATCATCACGTCGCGGCCCGTCTTCAGCTGGCCGTCCACCTGCACGACGATGCGGTCACGGAGGCCGTTCAGCAGCAGCGTCTGCTGGGTCTCGGCGAGACCGATCTCCCACGGCGCTCCCGCGTGCTTCAGCGAGGTCAGCGGGCTGGCGCCGGTGCCGCCGTCATGACCGGAGATCAGGACGACGTCGGCGTGCGCCTTCGACACACCCGCGGCCACCGTGCCGACGCCGAGCTCGGACACGAGCTTGACGTGGATGCGGGCCGACGGATTCGCGTTCTTCAGATCGTGGATCAGCTGAGCGAGATCCTCGATCGAGTAGATGTCGTGGTGCGGCGGCGGCGAGATCAGCCCGACGCCCGGCGTGGAACCGCGGACCTCGGCGATCCAGGGGTACACCTTGTGCGGCGGCAGCTGGCCGCCCTCACCCGGCTTCGCGCCCTGGGCCATCTTGATCTGGATGTCGGTGCAGTTGCTCAAGTAGTGGCTGGTGACGCCGAAACGCCCCGAGGCCACCTGCTTGATGGCGCTGCGTCGCCAGTCACCGTTCTCGTCGTGGCTGAAGCGACGCGGATCCTCGCCGCCCTCACCGGAGTTGGAACGACCGCCGAGACGGTTCATCGCGACGGCGAGAGTCTCGTGCGCCTCGGCCGAGATGGAGCCGTAGCTCATCGCACCGGTCGAGAAGCGCTTGACGATCTCCGACGCCGGCTCCACCTTGTCGAGCGGGATCGGGTCGCGGTCGCCGAAGTTGAAGTCGAACAGACCGCGGAGCGTGCCCAGGCGAGCCGACTGATCGTCGACGAGCTTGGTGTACTCCTTGAACACGCTGTACTGCCCGGTGCGGGTCGCGTGCTGCAGCTTGAACACCGTGTCCGGGTTGAACAGGTGGTACTCGCCCTCCCGACGCCACTGGTACTCGCCGCCGACCTCGAGCTCGCGGTAGGCCCGCTCGCTCGGGCGGTCGGTGAACGCGACGGCGTGACGACGCGCGACGTCGTCGGCGATCTCGTCGAGGCCGATGCCGTCGAGCTGGCTGCGGAGTCCGGTGAAGAACTCGTCGACGACGCTCTGGGCGATGCCGATCACCTGGAACAGCTGAGCGCCGTTGTACGACGGGACGGTCGAGATGCCCATCTTGCTCATCACCTTCAAGACGCCCTTGCCTGCGGCCTTGATGTAGTTGGCGCGAGCCTTCGCGAACGTCGCGGCGTGATCGAGGTCCTCTGTTCCGGGGACGACGAGTGCACCGGACTCAAGCATGTCCTCGATCGACTCGAACGCCATGTACGGGTTGATCGCACTCGCGCCGAAGCCGATGAGGAGCGCCATGTGGTGGACCTCGCGGGCGTCGCCCGACTCGATCACGATGCTGGCGCGGGTACGCGTCCGCTCACGCACCAGGTGGTGGTGGACGGCCGACGTCAGCAGCAGCGACGGGATCGGGGCGAGCGTCTCGTCGCTCTCGCGGTCGGACAGCACGATGATGCGTGCGCCGTCGGCGATGGCCGCCGACACCTTCGCGCGGACGTCGTCGAGCGCCCGACGCAGACCCTCGCCGCCTTCCGCGACCGGGTACAGGCCGTGGATGTGCGCCGACGGGAAGCCGGTCGCGTCACCGTCGATGTCGACGAGACGGGACAGGTCGTCGTTGTCGAAGATCGGTCCGGACAGGACGATCTGCTTGGCCGACTCGGCCGTCGGGTTCAGCAGATCGCGTTCGCCGCCGACTCGATGCCCGATGCTGGTGACGACTTCCTCGCGGATGGCGTCCAACGGCGGGTTCGTGACCTGTGCGAACAGCTGCTGGAAGTAGTCGAACAGCATCCGCGGGCGCGCAGACAGCACGGCGACCGGAGTGTCGGTGCCCATCGAGCCCATGCCCTCAGCGCCGGTCGACGCCATCGGGGCGACCAGCACGTTCAGATCCTCGGTGGTGTACCCGAACACCTGCTGTCGCAGCGCGACGCGATCGTGCGCCATGTGGCGGTGCGGCGGCGCGGGCAGGTCCTCGAGCTTCACCTGGTTCTCGTCGAGCCACTGCTGGTACGGGTGCTCGGCGGCGAGGGAGTCCTTGACCTCCTCGTCTGCGACGATGCGGCCCTGCGCGGTGTCGACCAGGAACATCTTGCCCGGACGCAGACGCGTGCGGGTCACGATGTCGGCGGGATCGATGTCGAGGACGCCGACCTCCGAGCCCAGGACCACAAGACCGTCCTTGGTGACCCAAATGCGCGACGGACGCAGGCCGTTGCGGTCGAGGACGGCGCCGATCACGGTGCCGTCGGTGAAGCACACCGACGCCGGACCGTCCCACGCCTCCATCAGCGCCGAGTGGTACTCGTAGAAGGCGCGGTGCTCGGGCTTCATGGTCTCGCTGCGCTCCCACGCCTCGGGGACCATCATCAGAACCGAGTGCGGCAGGCTGCGACCGCCGAGATGCAGCAGTTCGAGCACCTCGTCGAAACGCGCGGTGTCAGACGCACCCGGCGTGCACACCGGGAAGATCTTCTCCAGCGCACTGCGACCATCCGCCCCGCTCGCTTCGCTCCCGGCGGCAGCACCGAAGGCATCACTCTTGATGAGCGCTTCACGAGCGCGCATCCAGTTCTCGTTGCCGGTGACGGTGTTGATCTCGCCGTTGTGCGCGACGCGGCGGAACGGGTGCGCGAGCGGCCACGACGGGAACGTGTTGGTGGAGAAACGCGAGTGGACCATGCCCAACGCACTCTCGACACGGTCGTCCTGCAGGTCGAGGTAGAAGTCGCGCAGCTGCGGCGTCGTCAGCATGCCCTTGTAGACGAACGTCTGACCGGACAGGCTCGGGAAGTAGACGGTGTCGCGGCCGGGACCATCCTGGCCTGCGCCCTTCTCGCCGAGCTCGTACTGGACGCGCTTGCGCACGACGTACGCACGACGCTCGAGGTCCATGACGTCTGCGCTGTCGCGATCGCTCTCAGGAAGAGCCAAGAAGATCTGGCGGAACGTCGGCATCGCGTCGCGCGCGAGGGCGCCGAGCGAGCTCTCGTCGACAGGCACCTCACGCCATCCGAGCAGGTCGAGGCCCTCTTCGCGGATGATGGCCTCCACACCGGCGACCGCCTCCGCGACGTCGGCCGACGCCTGCGGCAGGAACGCGATGCCGGTGGCGTACGAACCGGCCGCGGGCAGCTCGAAGTCGGTGACCTCGCGCAGGAAGCGGTCCGGGACCTGAATCATGATGCCTGCACCGTCACCGGTGTTCGGCTCGGCGCCCGCGGCGCCACGGTGTTCGAGGTTCACCAGAGCGGTGATGGCCTTCTCGACGATGTCGCGGCTGCGACGGCCGTGCATGTCGACGACGAAGGCGACGCCACAGGCGTCGTGCTCGTTGATCGGATCGTAGAGACCGGTGGGTCCCGGCAAGTGCATCATGGAAACTGCCATTCCTGCACGCGACGCTGCGTACTGTTCGTACTTCTGGAGATCCCGTCGATCGGCGTGAGATGCA
>JASLJL010000061.1 GCA_030152405.1 Gordonia sp. (in: high G+C Gram-positive bacteria)
TGCTCGAGGCGGAGGCCCAGGTGATCGCGGAGGCCCCGGTCACCGCACCGTCGATCGTGCCTGCGGAGTCGGTGGTCGCCGCGGCCGCCGAGGTGATCGCGTCCGCGCAGCGACCGTTGATCGTGGCCGGCGGCGGTGCGAGCCGGGCCGCCGCGCAGGTGCTGGCGTTCGCCGAGAAGCTCGACGCTCCGGTCGTCACGACCGCCAACGGCAAGGCCGTCGTCCGCGAGGACCATCCGCTCGCCCTCGGTGCGGGAGTGCAGCTCGAGGTGACCCTCGACCTGGTCCGCGAGTGCGACGTCGTCGTCGCCGTCGGCACCGAGCTCGCACCCGCCGACTGGTGGTGGGGCCCGATGCCGGAGACCCGCCTCGTGCGGATCGACATCGATCCGCTGGCGGTCGCGACCAACGCGATTCCCGAGGTCGCCGTGGTGGGCGACGCCGCGACGGTCCTCGCCGACCTCACCGACCGGCTCGCTCCGGTCTCCGGGCGTGCCGACAGCGGGACCGACCGTGCGGCTGCGTGGCGTCCGCGGCTGGCGACGGACGCCCGCACCATCGGTGCGGCGTACGTCGGACTCGCCGAGTCGCTCGCCGAGGTCCTCGACGACGACGCCGTGATCGTCGCCGACCAGTCGATGTCGTGCTACTACGGGCTGATGGGCAACCTGCCGCGCTATGCGCCGCGGTCGTTCATGTACCCGTCCGGTCTGGGCACGCTCGGCTACTCCCTTCCCGCGGGCATCGGCGCGATGGTGTCGTCGCCGGGTCGTCAGGTGGTCGCGGTTATCGGTGACGGCGGCGTGATGTTCTCGCTCGCCGAGCTCGCGACCGCGGCTCAGGCAGGAGTCGCACTGCCGGTCGTCGTGGTCGATAACGGCGGGTACGGCGAGATCCGCAATGAGATGGTGGATCGTGACGAGACGCCGATCTCGGTGGACCTTCCGACGCCGGACTTCGCCGGTGTCGCTCGCGCCCTGGGGTGCGACGGCGTCGACGCGGCGTCGTACGAGGAGGTCGGTCCCGCCGTCCGCGCGGCCTTCGCCGCCGATCGCCCGACCCTGATCTACGTGCGCGAGCCCGAGAACTGACACGGTCGAGCGAAAGGCCCGGAACCCCTGTGGTTCCGGGCCTTTCGTCTGCCGTCTGCTGCCGCGACTACCGCCGACTCGTCAGGCGGAGACCGGAGCCGGCGACGTGTACCCGCCGAGCCCGGCCGGGATCACGACGAACCGGGTCAGCACGTAGTGGGCGATGCCCGCGACCAGAAAGGACGGGATCGACGCCGTCACGTACTTGAATGCTGCGCTCGGCTCGTACGTGATGGGATTCAACAGCAGGCAGTAGGTGATCACGCCGAGTGCGAGTGCGACGAAACCGCACACGTTGACTCCTCGCCAGTAGCCGTACCTTGAGTCGGAGGCGTCCGCATAGAGCGCCCGAACGTCGAGCTTGCGGCGTCGCAGGACGTAGTAGTCGACGATCTGCACGCCGCACAGGGGAGCGAGGAACAGGGCGCCCCACGACAAGAACTGGCTGTAGTTGTCGTAGACGGCCTGCGGGAAGAACACGAGGACTGCGGCCGGACCGAGGATCACGGTGATGAGCGCGGCCCACGAGAAGCGCCGCAGCAGCTTTCCGCCGCCGCCGCGAAGCGCGACCATCGAGGCGTAGCCCTGCGACAGGATCGCCGTGATGTTGGCGAGGGCCACGACGAACAAGGCGATGATTCCGAACGTGGTGCCGATGAGGGGGATCATCCACTCGGTCGGGTCGTCGAGTTTGAGGGTGAGCGCGGCGAACACGCCGACGACCGCGGCCACGACCGACGCGCCGAAGATGCCGATGAAGTTGGGCCAGAACGACGCCCGTGACGTGCGGGTGAGCCGGGCGAGATTGCCCATGTTGGGCCACCAGGCGAAGCCACCCGCGATGTTCATCTCGATGGCGAGGACGAAGCTCGTCGTGGAGTCGTCCGCGGGCTCGAGCGGAGCCAGGGATGCGATGTGGTCCCAGGTGTCACGCCGAAGAACCATGACGAGGATCGCGATGATGATGAGCACCAGCAATGGAGCGACGACCTGACAGACCCGCTCCACCGACACCGGGCCGCGGGCGAGGATCAGCCACGACACCACGACGGCTCCGACGGCGATGATCGACAGCGCTGTGGTGGAGTCGGACAGGTGCCAGCCGAACATCGCGTTCAGTGCGTTGACGACGCCGTGCCCGAGCATGATCGCGAGGACCGCTGACCACGCGGCCGCGAGCAGCGTCGACATGAAGACCATGACGACTCGTGCGCCGTTGCTGCCGAAGACCGACCGCAGGCCGATGAACTGTTCGACGCCGTACTTCGCGGACGGGAGACACGGCGCGAGCGCGACGAAGAACACCGCGATCGCATAGCCGATCACGATCGCGGCGATGGCCTGCTTGGCGCCGACGTAGTAGGCGACGGCGGCGCCCTGAAGGAAGGCCCAGGTGGCGACGGCGAGGCCGATGTTGACCACCGAGTAGTCCCAGAATCCCCAGATCCGCTCGGACCGGGTGAGGGGGAGCTCGTTGAGGGTCGCGTCGTCGACGGCCGAAGTGGCAGTCGAGCCTGCGACGGTCGAGCCGGCGGGGGTCCCGCCGTCGACCGTCACCAGGCCCACCAGAGGAGAAGTGCGGAGGCGACGACGATCCCGAGGACGCACAGGACGATGTCGCGGGCGGGCAGATCGGGGAGGATCATCTCGTTGTCGTCTGGCGACTCGAGGAGCTGAAGACGGCGCTCCAGCTCGGTGTCGAATGCATCGGTTGTCATGGGGAGGGAGCCTTTCTGACTGACGAACCAGGTATGTAACTGTGTGCGTCAACTCACACGCTTGCCAAGGTCGGTCGTAGATCACGAATATTTATTGACTGGTGCGTCAGTTAATGCCACGATGGGATGCATGTCACACTCTGAGGCGAACTCTGCAGGCGACGTCGAGCACGTCGACGTCGCGATCATCGGTGCAGGCTACGCGGGCCTGTCCGCGGCTCTCGCCCTGGTCGACGAGGGCGTCGACGCAGTGGTGTTGGAGGGTGCCGGCCGAGTCGGAGGCCGGACGCTGTCCGAAGTCCGGCCGACCGGAGTGACGGTCGATCACGGTGGTCAGTGGGTGGGCCCGACGCAGACTCGGCTCCTCGCGCTCGCCGAGCGGTTCGGGGTCGGCACGTTTCCGACGTACTGGGCGGGCGACCATCTCGAGATCTGGACCGACGGCGCCGTCAACCGATACCGAGGTGCCGGCCCGGACGAGGCCGACGGTCTTCACGAGTACGAGGAGCACATCAAGGTCCTCGACGCTCTCGCGGCGACGATCGACCTGACGAATCCGCCCGCTTCTCCGAACGCCACCGCACTGGACGACGAGACGGTGGCGTCCTATCTGCTGCGCGAGGTTCCCGACGAGGGTGCTCGGCGACGATTCGGGCTCGCAGTCGAGGGCGTCTGGGCGTGCGAGCCCGGACACGTCTCGATGCTTCACTTCCTCTTCTACATCGCGGCGGCAGGCAGCTTCGACGAGCTCATGGAGACCGACGGATGTGCGCAGGACTCGCGTTTCGTCGGTGGTGCGCAGGCTCCGGCCAAGGCTGTCGCCGCACATCTCGGTGATCGCGTCCGACTCGGTTGGCGTGCGGACCGGGTGGTCGCCGTCGGCGACGGTGTGCGTGTCGAGACTCCCGCGGGCGCGGTCCACGCGTCTCGCGTGATCGTGACCCTGCCCCCGCAGGCCGCAGGCGCGCTCCGGTTCGACCCGCCGCTGCCCCCAGCCAAGGCGAGATTCGTGGACAGGAGCGTCATGGGCGACGTGGCCAAGGTCCACGTCACCTATCCGACGCCGTTCTGGCGTGTCGAGGGGCTCAGTGGTCAGGCGACCGTGTACGACGAGCGGGAGACCGGTGTCGTGTTCGACAACTCGCCCGACGACGCGAGCTCGGGTGTGCTCGTCGCGTTCATCTATGGCCGTCGCGTGGACCCGTGGGCGACCCTCGACGCCGAAGCCAGACGAGCGGCCGTTCTCACGACGCTCGTCGATCTGTTCGGCGAGCGGGCAGGCGAACCCGTCGACTACGTGGAGAAGATCTGGTCGGTGGACCCGTGGATTCGGGGCGCCTACGCGGCGAACCCGACCCCCGGCGCCTGGACGGCCTACGGCGAGCAGGGCTGGCGCCGTCCGACCGGCCGCATCCACTGGGCGGGATCGGAGACGTCGAGCGTGTGGAACGGATACATCGACGGCGCGATCGCGTCGGGGCAGCGGGCCGCGCGGGAGATCCTCGACCTGCGGTGACCGATCAGGCGGTGATGGCGTCGAGGTAGGAGTCGATCCGGGCGATCATCCGGTCGAGAGGCATCTCGGGAGAGTGCATGAGGTGCTGGATGCTCATGCCGTCGATCATCGAGACGAGGACGTCGGCGAACACGCCCGCGTCGCCGTCGACGATCTGGCCGCGCTCCTGGCCGTGGACGACGAGCGTCCTGACGAGCTCGCGCCACTGGCCGTAGAGGCGCGCGTTGATGTCCTGGAGGGCCTCGTCGCGCATGCCCTCCGCCCACAGCTCCGCCCACACGCGCCAGGCGCGGACCGACGCCGGAGTGACCGGCAGATTGCTGTGTGCGAGTGCGCGCAACGTCGCGAGCGAGTCGGTCTGATCGCCGTCGAGCATCGCCCGGCGTCCCTCGATGGAACGCTCGTAGTTCAGCTCGAACGCGGCGTTCACCACGTCGCGCTTCGTGTCGAAGTAGTAGTGGACGGTGCCGGACGAGACGCCTGCCTTCTTGGCGACGTCGGAGAGGCGCAACGACTGCATGCCGCGGTCGGCGATCACCTCGCACGCCGCGGACAGTATCTGTTCGCGGCGCTCGGCCTCCACACTGGGACGTGCCACTGGTTACTCCTCAATCGAGCCGTCGTCGATGAACCCGACCCTACCCAAGATGATCGGTGCGCCAATCAAGAAAAAGAACCGCGGTGCCGCCGGAGGGCGACACCGCGGTTCCCGGTGCTGGGTGGTCAGTCGAGGTTGCGCGAGATCACGAGCTTCATGATGTCCGAGGTGCCCTCTTCGATCTCCTCGAGCTTCACGTCGCGCATCCACTGCTCGACGGGGAACTCACGCGAGTAGCCCCAGCCGCCGAGCGTCTGGACGGCGGCGTGGGTGACGAACATGGCGGTCTCGGACGCCTGCAGCTTGCACATGGCGGCGAGGCCGGTGGCGCGCTGGCCGCTGTCGATGACGCGGGCGGCGTGATGCACCAGCAGGCGGGCCGACTCGATGCGGGTGGCCATCTCGGCGAGACGGAACGCGACGGCCTGGTGCTCGATGATCGGCACGCCGAACTGCTTGCGCTCGCGGGCGTAGTTCAGGGCGTACTCGTATGCGGCGCGGGCGGCGCCGACAGCGGCGGCGCCGAGCACCACGCGCGAGATGTCGAACGTGCCCATGAGGCCGTAGAAGCCCTGGCCCTCGTCGCCCAGACGGTCCTCGTCCGGCACGAACATGTCGTCGAAGAACACCTCGCGGCAGACGATGGCGCGCTGGCCCATCTTCTTCATCGGCTCGCCGAACGAGACGCCGGGGGTGTCCTTCTTGAACATGAAGGCGGTGACGCCTGCCGACCGCTTGGTCTTGTCGGTCTTGGCGAAGACGACGTACTGCTCAGCGGCGCCGGCGTTGGAGATCCATGCCTTCTGGCCGTTGATCTTGTAACCGCCGTCGACCTTGGTGGCGGTGGTGATGATCGACGCGGCATCCGAACCCGAACCGGGCTCGGTGGTGGCCAGCGAGGTCATGATCGCGTCGGGACCGGTGGTCGGCGGCAGCCACTTGCGCTTCTGCTCCTCGGTGCCGAGGACCATCAGCGGGTCGGAGAAGAAGCCGTTCGAGCAGACCAGGTTGCCGATGCCGGGATCGCCCCAGCACAGCTCCTCCTGCACGAGGCACTGGGTGAAGACGTCGGTCATGCCGCCGCCGCCGTACTCGGTGGGGATCATGAAGTCGGCGATGCCGACCTGGGCGGCCTTGCGGAAGATGTCGACCGGGGTGACGGTGTCGGCCTCGTCGACCTCGCGGCCGCGCGGACGGATCTCCTTCTCCGCGAAGTCGTGGCAGAGCTCGATGATCTGCTTCTGCTCGTCGGTGAGCGGGAACGCGGGGATGTTCACGGTGGTCATGGGATTGCCTTTCGGGTGGAACCGGAGTGTGGGGGAGGGCTTTACAACTGAATGCTGGTGATCTCGGTGAACTCTTCGAGTCCGACGGGTCCGAGTTCTCGGCCGAGTCCGGAGGCCTTCCAGCCGCCGAACGGTGCACGCGGATTGAACGGCGCGCCGTTCACGTCCACCTGACCGGTGTCGATGCGCGCCGCGACGGCGATCGCGCGGTCGGTGTCGCCGGACCAGACGGCTCCGGCTAGGCCGTACTCGCTGTCGTTCGCGAGTTGCACGGCGTGGTCGTCGCCGTCGTGCGGGAGCACGACGACGATCGGACCGAAGATCTCGTCGCGGACCGCCGGGTCGTCGGCCGGAAGGTCGGCGAGGACGGTGGGGGCGACGAAGTGTCCTCCCGGGAACTCCGGCAGGGGATCGGGGCCGCCGCACACGAGGCGCGCGCCTCGGGCGAGGGCGCCGTCGATCGCGGAGACGATCGACGTGCGCTGGGCGGCGGAGATGACGGGCCCGATGTCGGTGGACTCGTCGGTGGGATCGCCGACGCGCATGGCGGCGACGGCGTCGGCGGCGATCGCCAGGGCGTCCTCGTACCGGCCGCGGGGGACCAGCAGTCGTGACCACGCACTGCACGTCTGACCGGAGTTCAGCAGACCTGCGGCGACGCTGGTGCGGATCGCCTCGTCGAGGTCGGCGTCGTCGAGGACCACGCTGGCCGACTTGCCGCCGAGCTCGAGGCACGCGCGCTTGATGTTCTGGGCGGCGGCCACCGCGATGGTCTTGCCGACACCGGTGGAGCCGGTGAACGACACCACGTCGACGCCGGGATGCTCCGCGAGGGCCGCGCCGACGACCCGTCCGGGGCCGGGGACCAGGGAGAACACGCCCGCGGGCACGCCGGCCGCGATCGCGGCGTCGGCGAATAGGTAGGTCGACAGCGGTGTGAGCTCAGCCGGCTTCACCACGATGGGGCAGCCGGCGGCCAACGCGGCGCCCGCCTTGGCGACCAGCTGATAGAACGGGTAGTTCCACGGCGTGATCGCTGCGACGACGCCGGCGGCTCGACGCAGGACGCGGGAGTTCCCGATCGTCGTCTGCCATTCGAAGGTGCGGGCCAGGCCCGCGAAGTCGGCCATGATCTCGATGCCCAGGTCGATGTGGGCCTCACGAGCCACAGTGAGCGGAGCGCCCACCTCGGCGACCGTCGCTGCGACGAGATCGTCCCGTCGCGCACGGAGCTCGGAGACGAGGGCGTCGAGCACGTCTGCGCGATGAGCGGGCGTAGCCGTGCTCCACTCGGCGAGGGCGTCGCGCGCCGCGGTAACCGCGTCGTCGACGTCGGCGACGGTGCACGACGCGGAGGTGCCGATCGTCGCGCCGGTCGCCGGATCGTGCACGTCGACGGTCTCGCCGACGACGCGCCATTCGCCGCCGATGAGCGCGGCGTCGCGCTGCCATCCGGTGACGGAGGTGGTCGTGGTCATGAGCTGCTCCTTCCTGTGGTTGTGGTCAGTTGTCGGTGACGATGAGCGCGTCGAGTGCGAGGACTCCGGTCGGCGTCACCCGCACCGGGTTCAGTTCGATCTCGCTGATCCGGGGGTCCCGGGCGGCGAGCCGCGAGACCGCCGCGACGACGTCGGCGAGGGCCGCGACGTCGGTGGCGGGCTTGCCGCGCCAGCCGCCGAGCAGCTTGTGTGCCTTGAGGCGTCCCAGCATCGCGGCCGCGGTGTCGGCGTCGACCGGCGCAGCCTCCATCACGACGTCCGCGTACACCTCGGTCGCGACGCCGCCCGTGCCGACGGTCACGGTGACGCCGAGGTCGGGATGGCGCTGGCAGCCGATGAGGACCTCCACGCCGTCCTCGCGGGTGTCCATCTCCTCGAGGACGTAGTCGCCGTCGCCGAGCCGGTGATGCATGTCGGTGAAGACGGCTTCGACGTCGCCGGCGCCCACGCCGACCTTCACACCGCCGACCTCGCTCTTGTGCTCCAGCCACGCGGCTTTGAGAACCAGGGGAGCGGTCAGGGTCGCTGCGGCGGAGACCGCTTCGACGACGTTGGTCACGACCGCGCCGGCCGGGAACGAGACGCCTTCGGCGAGGAGCCGTGCGCGGGCGTTCCAGTACCCGTCGGTGGCGGCGTCGTCGCCGACGGAGCCGGGCTGTCCGGCGGTGAGGTCGCGCACCGGATCGCGGTAGACGGCGGTGCCCGACAG
>JASLJL010000083.1 GCA_030152405.1 Gordonia sp. (in: high G+C Gram-positive bacteria)
CGGTCACCGACAGCACCTTGGCCGGCGACAGCGCGTTGCCGACGAACACCGCCGGGTCCGTCGCATAGTCGATGATGTCGATCTTCTCGCCGGACAGCTCACTCATGACGTTCCGCACACGCTGTCCCATCGGGCCGATGCAGGCGCCCTTGGCGTTGAGCCCGTTGACGCCGGTGTGGACGGCGATCTTCGACCGGTGACCGGCCTCTCGCGCCACGGCGACGATCTCGACCGAGCCGTCGGCGATCTCGGGCACTTCGAGGGCGAACAGCTTGCGCACCAGGTTCGGATGCGTGCGGGACAGCGTGATCTGCGGTCCGCGCATGCCTCGGCTGACTCCGACGACGTAGCACTTGATGCGGTCGCCGTGCTTGTACTGCTCCCCCGGCACCTGCTCGACCGGCGGAATGATCCCCTCGGTGGCGTTGGCGTCCGATCCGATCTGGACCACCACGATGCCCTTGGCGTTGAGTCGAGCGTCGGCCTGGACCACGCCGCCGACCACTTCGCCCTCGTGGGCGGCGAGCTCGCCGAAGGTCTTCTCGTTCTCTGCGTCGCGCAGACGCTGCAGGATCACCTGGCGGGCGGTGGTGGCGGCGATGCGCCCGAAGCCCTCCGGGGTGTCGTCCCACTCGTGCACCACGGCGCCGCTCTCGTCGAGCTCCTGCGCCATGACGCGGACGGCGCCGCTCTTGCGGTCGACGTCGATCCGCGCATGCGGTTCGAACCCGTCGGTGTGGCGGTACGCGGTCAACAGCGCCGACTCGATGGCGGTGATGACGGTGTCGATCGAGACACCCTTGTCCGCCTCGATCAGGCGGAGAGCACTGATGTCGATGTGCATGGCGACTCCTATTCGCTTGTCGGTTTGAGTTGTCTGTTCAGTTGTGGATCAGTCGTCTGTTCGCTCGCGGCGGCGAGCGATCTCGTCGTCGTCGAGGCCGCAGGCCCGGAGCTCGGCTTCACCCGGACGGCGGAAGTCGACGTCGACCACCGCGCGACTCACGGCGTCCAGCGGCACGTCGATCGTCGTGAGCCTGCCCTTGTCGTTGCGGACCAGCGTCACCTGCTCGTCGGAGACCGGCCCGATCCGGGCCACGACGTCGTGCTCGGTCCCGTCGACGGTGTACTGCACCTTGACGCTGCGACCGGTCGACCTGCGCCAGTGGCGCGGCAGCGTGAGGGGCCGGCCGACGCCCGGTGTGGTCAGCTCGAGGTCGTAGGGCTGCTCGCCCATCACCTCGGATGTCTCAATCGCCTCGTCGAGGGCTCGACTGAGGTCGGCGAGCGCGTCGAGGCTCGCTCCACCGTCACGGTCGACGACGATCCGGACGTCGCGCCGACCGGGCGGCGTCAGGAGCGCGATCTCCTCGAGGTCGTATCCCTCGACGGCGAGGATCGGTTCGACGACTGCTCCGATGGTCTCGGTCTTGTCGCCGCTCATCGTGTCCTCACCTCGCGTGTGTCTGGTCATCGCCGCCCGAACCCGACCGGGTCGAACTGTGCCGTCGACGTCCACTGTACGTGCGACAGGGGCTCCGATCGGGGCCTGCTGAGTGTAGTCGACGGGCGGGGCTGGCAGAATCCGAGGACGTGACCGTCGAGCCCTCGATTCCCAACCCATCGCGACGGACCGTGCTCCGCGGCGCGGTCGTCGTCCCGGTCGTGGTCGCGACGGGCGCCGCGTTGACCGCGTGCGGCCCGACTGCCGACGATCGACGCGACGCCGCCGACCTGCTGGTCCGGCACGCTCAGGCCGCGGTCCGCGAGCAGAAGGCGGCGCAGTCCCTCGGCCCGCGCATCACCGAGTACACGGCGGCGTTGGGAGTGATCGCCGATCAGCGCGGACAGCACGCTCAGGCCTTGCGTGACGAAGTGAACAGACTCCACTCGTCGTCGGCGTCGCGCATCGACGAACCCGGCCCCGCGATCACCACGATCGACGCGCTCCGTGCGGCCATCGTCGCGTCCACGAAGGCGGCCGCCACCGACGCGGTCGCGTCTGACGGCTTCGTCGCCGGGCTCCTCGCATCCACGTCGGCGTCGTGCCGCACCCTCACGGAGGTCCAGCTCGCATGACCCGATCCGATGCACTCGCGACCGCGGCGGACGCCGAGAACACCGCGATCTTCGTCTACGGTCTCGCGACCGCCTTCGTCGACGGCGCCGACCGCACCGCTGTCGGCACGTTCATAGCCGCGCATCGTGCCCGACGCGACGCCGTGAACGCGGCGCTCGTCGCCGCCGGGGCGGACGAGCGGACTCCCGCGGCCGGCTACACGATTCCCTTCGACGTGACCGACGAGGCGTCCGCGTCGAAGGCTCTGCTCCAAGCCGAGAACACCTGCGCGACCGCCTACCGGGCGCTCGTCGAGCAGGCCGACGACGACGCGACACGGCGTCTCGGCGTCGACGGCCTCACCGATGCCGCACTACGCATCGCCCACTGGCGGGCGTCGTCGGGCCTCACCCCGACAACGGTCCCCTTCCCCGGCGCGTAGCCTCGCTCGACCTCACGACCACACTCTGCGAGGTGGTTAAGCCGACGAGGACGCCACCACATGGTGGTTGAGCCGACGACGAGCGCCAGCGACGAGGACGGTCGACACCACACCGCGCCTGGTTTCGACACGACACCTCGGCTGGCGCCTCGGAGTCGGCTCAACCACCGACGGACGACTGAGGCGAGCGCCGACACGCAATGCTCCCCACCGACGGACGACAGCCACTACATGGTGCTTGAGCCGACGACGAGCGCCGGCGACGAGGACAGTCGAAACCAC
>JASLJL010000115.1 GCA_030152405.1 Gordonia sp. (in: high G+C Gram-positive bacteria)
CTTCGTCGCGACCCGAACGCTCAACGGCTGGTCGCGCACCAATGCGGCCAAGGCCGCCGTCCTCGCGACGGCCGACGTGGAGATCATCGCCCGCGCGGTGGCGAAGGTCGCCGACCGGAACGCCGACGCGCCGTCCTACCTCCGCAACGGAGTGATCGCGAGAGGCCTCGGCCGGTCGTACAACGAATCCGCGCAGAACCGCGCCGGACTCACCGTCGACATGACGGCATTGAATCGGATCCACCGGATCGACGGCGACGACCTGATCGCCGACGTGGACGCGGGAGTCAGCCTGGACACCCTCCTGCGAGCCATCGTGCCGCTCGGCCTGTGGCTGCCGGTGCTGCCCGGAACGAGACAGGTGACGGTCGGCGGGGCGATCGCGCACGACATCCACGGCAAGAGTCACCACAGCAGCGGGAGCTTCGGCGATCAGGTCGTCGACCTCGACCTCCTCGTCGCGGACGGCCGGATCCTCACATTGGCGCCCGACGGTACGCCCGACGATCCGGACGGGTCCCTCTACTGGGCGACCGTCGCGGGTCTCGGTCTCACCGGCATCGTGCTGCGCGCCCGACTCCGACTGCTGCGCACCGAGACCGCGTACTTCCTGGCCGACGGCATCGTCACCGACGACGTCGAGGAGACCGTCGACCTGCATCGCACCGGGTGGAGCGACGCCGCCGAGTACAGCGCGGGCTGGTTCGACGCGGTGTGCAAGGAGCCCAAGCTGGGACGCGGCTACTTCACTCGCGGCCGACTCGCCACGGTCGACGAGCTGCCGGCCAAGTTGCGCCGCGATCCGCTGCGCTTCGACGCGCCGCAGTACTTCACCGTTCCCGACGTGTTCCCGAACGGACTCGGCAACCGCCTCACGTTCGGCGCCATGAGCGAGGCGTACTTCCGCACGGGGTCGGTGTACACCGGCAAGATCCACAACGTGACTGGATTCCTGCATCCGCTCGACATCATGGGCGAGTGGAATCGCTTCTACGGGCGCAAGGGATTCCTGCAGTATCAGTTCGTGATCCCGCCGGAGAACCTCGACGCGTTCGCGCCGCTCCTGACGCAGGTCCGACGTTCGGGTCACGCGAGCTTCCTCAACGTCCTCAAGATGTTCGGCGACGGGAATCGCGCGCCCCTGTCGTTCCCCGTCCCCGGCATGACCGTCACCTTCGACTTCGCGATCACGCGCGGCCTCGACCGGCTCGTCTCCGAGCTCGACCACCGTGTCCTTGACATGGGCGGGCGACTCTACGCGGCGAAGGACTCGGTCACCTCGCCCGAGACGTTCCGCGCGATGTACCCGCGAATCGACGAGTGGGTCGGCGTCCGTCGCCGCATCGACCCGACTGGAGTCTTCGTGTCGGACATGGCCAAGCGACTCGACCTCGTCTGACCACGTCCCGTCGGGGCCCTCGTCAATGCGGGACGGACGGAGTCAGAACAGGATGATCAGAGTCAGTACAGGACGATCAGATCGGTGCGGAGGTCCTCGGGAGGTGTGACCGACGGATCGTTCACGTAGATCTCGATCACCGCGCGCGGATCGCCGCCGCCGTTGGCGTCGTGCACCTCCATCAGTGCCTCCCACGCCGACTGCAGCCCGTCGAACCCGCCGATGTGACTCATGATGAGTGCGCGGCCGGACGGGAAGTACCCGTTCTCGACGTCGCCCTCGGTGTCCTCGACCGGGGCGTCGACGGGGAAGCCGAGCGTCAGGTCGAAGGTGTCGTGCGGGTCGCCGACGTACACGGCGTACCCCGGGCCCACCGGCCGGCACTGGGCGAGCCGCTGGAACGACTCGTCGAAGATCTCACGGATGTCGTCGATCCGGGCGTCGTAGAACGATTGGGTGACGACGCGGATGTCGTCCGGCAGCGTCACCTCCATCGGCTGGAGGAACGAGTCTTCGCGGAAGAACAGCGGAATGCTCATGGGTGAAGGGTACGGCTCACACTGCGCGACCGCCGATCCTCGCGGCAGAATGGACACTGTGATTCAGGATGATCTGGTCGTCGACACCCACTACGGTCCGGTCCGCGGCGTGGCTACCGAGACGCTCGACGTCTGGCGCGGCATCGCGTACGCACAGCCGCCCGTCGGCGAACTGCGTTGGCGGCACGCCGTCGAGCCGGCGTCGCACACCGACGTGGTCCCGGCGGAGTCGTTCGGACCGGTGTGCCCGCAGCCGGTGATGCCGGTGATCGAACTCGGCGACGGCACGCGGCAGGAGGAGGACTGCCTGTACCTGAACGTCTCGACTCCCCGGGGTGCGTCCCGCAGCGACGCGAAGCTGCCGGTGCTGGTGTGGATTCACGGCGGCGCCTACCTGTGTGGATCCGGCTCGCAACCGCTCTACGACGCGACGTCGATCATCGGCACCGGCGTCGAGGCCGGCACTCCGGCGATCGTGGTGACGATCAACTATCGGCTCGGCGCGTTCGGATTCGTCGATCTCTCGTCGTGGTCGAGTTCGGACCGGACGTTCGACGCCAACTGCGGGATGTCCGACGTGCTGGCTGCGCTGCGGTGGGTCAACCGCAGCATCGCCGCGTTCGGCGGCGACCCCGGCAACGTGACGGTGTTCGGCGAGTCGGCCGGCGGCGGAGTCGTCACGACGCTGCTCACCATGCCCGGCGCAGAGGGACTGGTCCATCGGGCGATCGCGCAGAGCTCACCCGCGACGTCGGTGTACGGACCCGATCGGGCGGCTCGGTACGCGCAGGCGATGCTCGATCTGATGCCCGCCGAGCGCGTCACCCCCGAACTGCTGCGCGACATCCCGGTCGACGCGTTGGTCGCCGCGTCGCAGCAGATGTTCCTGTCCGTGCCGCGTGAGCATCCCGGCACCATCGCCCACACCCCGGTGGTCGACGGCGATCTGATCCCCGACGATCCGCTGCGCGTCTACGAGTCGGGTCGGGCGCGCGACGTGCCGCTGATGATCGGGGCCAACAGGCACGAGACGTCCCTCTTCAAGTGGATGTCGTCGCCGCTGATGCCGGTGAAGTCGGAGCACGTGGACGCGATGTTCACCCTGATCGGGACAGAGCAGCCGCATCTTCCGCTGCCCGAACCCGAGCATCTCGACGAGTCGTACCAGCACGTCAAGGCCAGGGTGCGGAGTATGGCGATCTCTCGGGACATCGGATTCCGGATGCCCGCACTGTGGATCGCCGAGGCCCACAACGAACGCGCCTCGGTGCACCTCTACCGCTTCGACTGGGCGACCCCGCTGCTGCGCTTCATCGGGTTCGGGGCTGCGCACGCCACCGAACTGCCGTACGTCTGGGGGAACCCCGCGTCCACCAAACGTGATCCGATGTATCGCCTCGGCGGGCGACCCACCGGCGACGAGGTGACGAAGCGGGTGCAGCGTCGGTGGCTCGCGTTCGCGACGTCGGCCGACCCCGCCCTCCCCGACGGCTATCCGGGCGGCGCGGCCTGGAATCCGTACACCGCCGACGACCACGCATCGTTGCGCATCGGCGCCGAGGACTCCGCCGCCGTCGGACTCGACGACGCGATGCTCCGCGCCTGGGGCGACGAGGTGCTGAGCTTCCAGTGACCGTCACCAGATTCGGTTCCGACGCCCTGTTCGACGGCGGGTTCGCGTACGGCGGGCTCGTGTCCGGCGGACACCTCTTCACCGCCGGGATCTCGCCGCTCGACTCCGACGGTCGAATCGTCGCGCCGGACGATCCGACGGCCCAGACGCGCTGCGCCGTGGACCTGCTGAACACGCTTCTCGGTGAGCAGGGCGCATCACTCGACGACGTCGCGAAGCTGACCGTCTACGTCGAGACCGACGATCGAAGCGTGATCGCGCAGGTGTGGCAGGAGATCGAGGCGGTCTGCGACGGTGCGACGCCGCCCGCCGTGATCGTGGCGGTCACCGTCCTCCCGTACCCCGGGCAGCGGATTGAGATCGACGCGGTGGCCGCTCGATGACGCGTCTGCACGTGGACGACGCGCAGCGACGTGCCCGGTTCCAGCGCAGGCATCTGCTCGACGGCGCCGTCGGCACCCCGACCGTCGGCATCGCTGACGCCATGGTCGGCCTCCACGCGACGACGGCGTCCACCGTCCACCTCGCGGCGTGGGCGCGGAACTCCGAGACGTCGCCCGCCGACGTCGACGCGGCGCTGTACACCGATCGCAGCGTGGTCAAACAACTCGCCATGCGGCGCACGCTGTTCGTCATGAGCAGGCCGATACTGGCCGACGCGGTGGGCGCCGTCGGCAGCCGCGTCGCGGCGTCCGAGCGCACCAACATGCTCCGCGATCTGCGGCGCGACGACGGTCCCGCCGATCCGGAGGGCTGGATCGACGACGCGCGCGCGGCAGTCCTCGATCTCCTCGACGGCACCGAGATGGTGGCCGCGGAGGTTCGGAAGGCCTTGCCCGACTTCGACATCTCGATCATGCGAGACGCCGGCAAGAAGTACGGCGGACCGTCGCCCATGCTGCCGCGCCTGCTCAATCACCTCGCTGCGGCGGGCGACGTGGTCCGCGGCACGAACCGAGCGGACTGGGCCGTGTCACGGCCCGGATGGACCTCGATGACGTCGTGGCTCGGCGAGCAGCTCCCGGCGGTGACGCCCGCCGATGGTCACCGTGATCTCGTCCGACGCTGGCTGCGCT
>JASLJL010000250.1 GCA_030152405.1 Gordonia sp. (in: high G+C Gram-positive bacteria)
GATGCGCAGAAGGTCGGGTGCAGCCGGGGCGAGGCCCGAATCAGATGCGGTCATGTCAGAAATATCCTTCGCGCTTGCGGTCTTCCATGGCGGCCTCGGAGACGCGGTCGTCTCCGCGGGTCGCGCCTCGTTCAGTGAGGCGCGATGCGGCGACCTCGGCGAGAACCGACTCGTTGTCGGCGGCCTCGGATAGGACCGCGCCGGTCGTCGACCCGTCGCCGACGGTGCGGTAGCGGACCGTGCGGGTCTCGACGACCTCGCCCTCGCGGGGCCCACCCCAGGAGCCGGAGGTCATCCACATGCCGTCGCGCTCGTAGACCTCGCGCTCATGCGCGTAGTAGAGCGGGGCGAGCAGAACCTGCTCGCGAGCGATGTAGCGCCACACGTCGAGCTCGGTCCAGTTGCTCAGCGGGAACACGCGGACGTGCTCGCCCGGCGCATGCCGACCGTTGTAGAGGTTCCACAGCTCGGGACGCTGACGCTTGGGATCCCACTGGCCGAACGCGTTCCGCAGCGAGAAGATGCGCTCCTTCGCGCGAGCCCGCTCCTCGTCACGACGCGCGCCGCCGAACACGGCGTCGAACCGGTTCTCGGTGATCCCGTCGAGCAGCGGAATGGTCTGGAGCGGGTTGCGGATGCCGTCGGGTCGTTCGGTCAGACGGCCGTCGGCCAGGTAGTCCTCGACCTTCGCGACATGCAGGCGCAGGTTGTAGCGCTCCACGATCTCGTCACGGAACTGGATGATCTCCGGCAGGTTGTGGCCGGTGTCGACATGCAGCAGCGAGAACGGCAGAGGTGCGGGCCAGAACGCCTTGAGTGCGAGGTGCAGCAGCAGGGTGGAGTCCTTGCCGCCGGAGAACAGGATCACCGGGCGCTCGAACTCGCCCGCGACCTCGCGGAAGATGTGGATCGACTCCGACTCGAGCGCGTCGAGCGTCGTGAACTCGTCGGCGCGGTCGAACGCCCGCGTGGGATTCTCGGAAATTGTCATGATGCGTGCAACCCGCATTCTGTCTTGGCGCGCCCGGCCCAACGGCCGCTGCGCGGATCTTCTCCGGCTTTGGGTTTGACGGTGCAGGGTTCGCACCCGATCGACGGGTATCCCTCGTCCACCAGCGGGTTGACGAGGACGCCGTTCGCGTCGATGTACTCCTGGAACTCTTCGTCGGTCCACGCGGCGAGCGGGTTGATCTTGACCAGCCCGAAGCCCTCGTCGAACGAGATGAGCGGCGCATTGGCGCGAGTCGGCGACTCGACGCGTCGAATGCCGGTGACCCAGGCGCGGTACGGCGCGAGCGCCTTGCCGAGCGGCACCACCTTGCGCAGTCGGCAGCATTCGCCCGGATCGGACGCGAACAGGTTCCGTCCGACGAGCTCGTCCTGCTGCTCCACGGTCTGTTCGGGAGTGACGTTGATCAGCTCCAGGTCGTAGACGGACTCGACGGCGTCGCGAGTGCCGAGCGTCTCGGCGAAGTGATACCCGGTGTCGAGGAACAGCGCCTTGAGACGGCCGCCGACGGCGTCCTTGTCGGTGATCGCCTTGTCGGCGACGTCGATCAACACCGCGTCCTGCATGTTCGCCGCGATCAGGAAGTCGGGGCCGAACGTCTCCGCCGTCCAGGCGAGGAGCTCGGCGGCCGTCGCATCGGGACCGAGCCGGGCGGCTCCGGCCTCGGCGATGGCGCGAAGGTCGTCGATCGTTTCAGTGACAGTCATCGCAAGTGCTCCTCTTCTGCTCGGACGGCCCACACGGCGAAGCGTTCGCCGGCTTCGCGGTGCTCGATGAAGTTCCGGACGACTCGTTCGATGTAGTCGCCGAGGTCGGTGCTGACGACCTTGTGCTGGCGCAGTTTGCGGCCGAAGCCGGAGTCGAGGCCGAGGCTGCCGCCGAGGTGCACCTGGTAGCCCTCGACCTGTTCACCCTGGTCGTTCTCGACGAGCTGACCCTTGAAGCCGATGTCGGCGATCTGCGAACGGCCGCACGAGTTGGGGCAGCCGTTGATGTTCACGGTGATCGGAACGTCGAGTTGCGCGTTGATGTCGGCCAGACGCTCCTCGAGATCGGGAGCGAGCACCTGCGACCGCTTGCGCGTCTCGACGAACGACAGCTTGCAGAACTCGATGCCGCTGCACGCGAGCAGGTTCCGTCGCCAGTTCGACGCGCGAGCCTGGAGTCCGAGCGGGGCCAGCTCGTCGATGAGCGATTCGACCTGGTCGTCGGGGACGTCGAGGACGATCAGCTTCTGGTAGGGGGTGAACGACGCGCGGTCGGAGCCGACACGATCCATCGCATCGGCGACCTTGGTGAGGATGGTCCCGGACACACGGCCCGCGATCGGCGTGAAGCCGACGGCGTTGAGGCCGTTGCGGAGCTTCTGAACGCCGATGTGGTCGATCGGGCGGGCCGGCTGCTCGGGAGCGGGGCCGTCGATCAGCTTCCGCTTCAGGTATTCGTCTTCGAGGACCTGGCGGAATTTCTCGATGCCCCAGTCCTTGATCAGGAACTTCAGGCGCGCCTTGGACCGCAGGCGGCGGTAGCCGTAGTCGCGGAAGATCGAGACGACGCCTTCCCACACATCCGGAACCTCGTCGAGCGGCACCCACACGCCGACCCGCTGGGCGAGCATCGGGTTCGTCGACAGGCCGCCGCCGACCCACAGATCCAGGCCCGGGCCGTGTTCGGGGTGATTCACGCCGATGAACGCGACGTCGTTGATCTCGTGAACGACGTCCTGCTGACCGGAGATCGCGGTCTTGAACTTGCGGGGCAGGTTCGAGTACGCGGGATCGCCGATGTAGCGGCGGACGATCTCGTCGATCGCGGGCGTCGGGTCGAGGATCTCGTCGAACGACTCGCCCGCGAGCGGTGAGCCGAGGACGACGCGAGGGCAGTCGCCGCACGCTTCGGTCGTCTTGAGGCCGACGGCCTCGAGTCGCTTCCAGATCTCGGGGACGTTCTCGATCTCGATCCAGTGGTACTGGACGTTCTCGCGGTCGGAGATGTCGGCGGTGTTGCGGCCGAACTCCGTCGAGATCCCACCGAGAGTGCGCACCTGGGCGGCGTCGAGCTTTCCGCCGTCGCAGCGCACTCGCATCATGAAGTACGGAGCTTCGAGGAGGTCGATGTTCTCATCGCCGGTGAAGGTGCCGTCGTAGCCCTGCTCGCGCTGAGTGTAGAGGCCCCACCAGCGCATACGGCCGCGCAGATCGGCTTTGTCGATCGAGTCGAAACCCTGCTTCGAGTAGATGTTCTCGATGCGGGCCCGGACGTTCAGCGGGTTGTCGTCGCGCTTGTTCTGCTCGTTCGGATTGAGCGGCGTGCGGTAGCCGAGAGCCCACTGGCCTTCGGACTTGCGCTTGACGGGGCGGGCTCGCTTCCGCGGCGCCGCGGCGGCGTCGGCGGGCACGGCGTCGGCCGTCTCGGGTGACGTGAGCGTCATGAATTCTCCTGATGACATGCCGCGGGCAGGGCAGCACGACGTTGGGGCTGGAAAATCAGGTGTGACGAGAATCGGCTGGGCCCGGAGGCGGGCCGATCACAGGGCCGCCGGGATGTCTACACGCGGAATGCGCGGACGGCGGGCCGATCGTCGGTTAGAGCCGACAGAATGCGCTGCAGACGCGCTTGAGGTCGATGTGCCGCCGTTCGGCGAGCCACACTCCTGAGGAAGTCACGCCGTCCATAGTGCCACGCGCGGGAGTGGGTCGTCTACTTGGGGTTATTTTCGATCACGGTGATATTAATTACCGCCGAGGAGCGGGTGGTCCGGGCCGGCGCGGTATGCGGGATGATGGTCGAGTGGTGAATCGGCAGGCCCCGGAGCGGCTATCGGACCAGGCGCTGGCGGCGTTCGGCGCAGTGGACGCCGGTCGTCCGTTCGGGTTGTACCTGCATGTGCCCTTCTGTGCGACGCGCTGCGGATACTGCGACTTCAACACGTACACCGCCGGAGAGCTCGGTTCGTCGTCGTCTCCGCAGTCGTGGATGGAGGGGGTCCGTCGAGAACTCGATCTCGCCGCATCGCTGCTCTCGCCTGCGCGGCCGGTGGAGACGATCTTCGTCGGAGGCGGGACGCCGTCGCTGCTGGGCGGGGACGGTCTGGCTGATCTGCTCGGGGCCGTCCACGATTCATTCGACCTCGCGCCCGGCGCGGAGGTGACGACCGAGTCGAATCCCGAGTCGACGTCGGCGGAGTTCTTCGACCGGCTTCGTGGAGCGGGTTTCACTCGGATCTCGCTCGGCATGCAGTCCGCGGCCCCGCACGTGCTGTCGGTGTTGGAGCGGACGCACACGCCGGGTCGTGCGCTGCAGGCGGCGCGGGAGGCGTTCGACGCCGGGTTCGAGCACGTGAACCTGGACCTGATCTACGGCACCCCGGGGGAGTCGGATGCAGACCTCGCCGGGTCCATCGACGCGGTCCTGTCGGTCCCCGTCGATCATGTCTCCGCGTACGCGCTCATCGTCGAAGACGGGACTGCCTTCGCGCGGAAGGTCCGTCGCGGTGAGGTCCCGATGCCCGACGACGACGTCCTCGCGGCCCGGTACGAGATGCTCGACGCGCGACTGAGCGCGGCCGGCCTGACCTGGTACGAGGTGTCCAACTGGGCGAAGCCGGAGTCGGACTCGGCGTGCAGGCACAACGAGGCCTACTGGCGCAGCGACGACTGGTGGGGAATCGGCCCCGGTGCGCATTCGCACGTCAACGGCGTCCGGTTCTGGAACCAGAAGCACCCGGCGACCTACTCGGCGTCGCTCTCCGGCGGGCAACTCCCTGTCGCGGGACACGAGGTGCTGACCTCGGACGACGTGCACACAGAAGCGGTGATGCTGCGCCTCCGCATGCGTGAGGGCTTGCCCGTCGGAATGCTCGACGACGCTGAGCGCGCTCGCGCCGACGTCTCGGTGAACGCCGGGCTCCTCGTCATCGAGTCGGACGCCTACGTCCTCACCGACCACGGCCGCCTTCTCGCGGACGGCGTCGTCCGGGACATTCTCGACTGACGCCGGTCGTCGAGTCCGTTCTCGTGCCTCAGCTTCGTGATCGTGCTTCAGCGTCACTGGTCAGCCTGAGCTCAGGCTGACCAGTGAGGTTGGGGCACGTTCTGCACACTGAGGCACGAGACAAGGCATGAAGCAGCGAAACCTTGAGTCCGCTCCCTGTTCCAGCATCTTTGACGTGAACGAAGAATGAGCGCGACGTTCGACTACGGCCCACGCTCGGCCTCAGCCGACCTGGTAGACGCCCGACCCGGTGGCGACGAGTCGGTCGTCGGTGCACGTGCGGATCTCGACAGAGCAGTGCGAGAGTTTGCGGCCGCGTCGTAGGCGAGTGCCGATGATCGCGATGTCGTCGTTCATCGCCGGGGCGATGAAGTTGACCGACATCGACACGGTCACGCCGCGCAATTGTTCTGGCACGGGACCCTAGCCCGCCCATGCCGCGGCCATGATGCCGAGATCGACGCAGGCTGCGATCGCGCCGCCGTGGACCATCGGACCGATGGTCGTGTTCGCCTCGGCGAAAGGCATGCGCAGTCGGGCTGTGCCTTCGCCGAGATCGACGATCTCGACGCCGAGTGTCCTGATGAACGGCGATCCAGGGAAGAACGAGCGCATCGTCTCGGATCCGTTGGCGGGTGTTGCAGGCATGCTGTCTCCTCATAGTCGTAGTTCTACTATGAAAACATAATATGACTATGAAACAAGAGTGATGTTATGGTTCGGCTATGACAGTTCCACTGATAGAGCCGACGGATCGTCGTCGACGCCGCACCCACAAGGCGGTGCTGGACGCGGCCGCGAGCCTGTTCGCCACGCAGGGCTTCCGACAGACCTCCGTCGACGAGCTCGCTCGGGTCGCCGACGTGGCGCTCAGTTCCATCTATGCGAACTTCCCGGGCGGCAAGGCCGACGTGTACGCCGCGCTGGCGTGCCGGATCGCCCGGGCGCACGCGGAGGAGATGGCCGATGCCATCGCGGCGGCGGACGGGCCGGTCGAACTCACCGTTTTCGACGCCTACCTGCGGTTCCACGAGGACCACCCGGACGCCTTCCGGATACTCGGACTCTCCGACGTGGGGAGTGGCGATTCCGCGCTCGTGGATGAGGCTCGCCGTACGGTTCGGACGCTGCTCTCGGGCGTCGTCGACCAGGCGGTGGCCGCGTCGACACTGAACCGGAGTGACGCGAGGATCGAAGCGCTGCGACTCTGGGGCACGGTCAACGGGATGCTCGCGCTCGGAGCCCAAGGCTTTGCGACCACGGCGGAGATCGCGGAACTGCTGGCCGTGGTGCGGTCCGACCTCGCGTCACGGATCGGCGTCGAATGAGGATCGGCGAGCTCACGCGGCGCGAGCGGGTCGCCGCAGCGATGTCGGCGTCCGCTGCGGCAACACGGTCGCTTCCCGACCTTCTACGCAGCGCCCCGGCGGGAGCGGGTGGGACGCTCGTGGCGCCGCCGGATTCGAGGTTCGCCACGGAGGTCGCTGACCGGGCGGCCGACGAGTTGTCGCCTGCCGTGCTCGCGCACAGCCGACGGTGCTTCCAATGGGCGACGGCGTTCGCCGAGGTCGACGGCCTCGTCGCCGATCCGGAGCAACTCTGGGCGGCGACGATGCTACACGATCTCGCGCTCGGCGGCCCGGACGTCGGCGGGTACGGGTGCTTCGCCGCCATCGGAGGCGCCGCCGCGGCC
>JASLJL010000320.1 GCA_030152405.1 Gordonia sp. (in: high G+C Gram-positive bacteria)
ACTCAGAGTTCGGTTGACCGAACATTCTGATTCGATCTACCCTTACCGCGTGCTGAAACGACGAACTGCCGGGCGGATGCGTTCTGTCGGCCTGCTCGGTCCCGCGTTCGTCGCGGCGATCGCCTATGTCGATCCCGGAAACGTGGCCGCCAACATCACCGCGGGCGCCAAGTACGGGTACCTGCTGGTCTGGGTGCTGGTCGTCGCGAATGTGATGGCCGTGATGATCCAGTATCAGTCGGCGAAGCTCGGGGTGGTGACCGGCCGGACTCTGCCGGAGACCATCGGCGGCCGGCTCGGTCGTCGTGCGCGGATCGCCTACTGGATGCAGGCCGAGGCCGTCGCGGGCGCCACCGACATCGCCGAGGTGATCGGCGGCGCCGTCGCACTGCATCTGCTGTTCGGGTTGCCGCTGCCGCTCGGCGGCGTCATCGTGGGCGTGGTCTCCATGGTCCTGCTCACGGCCACCAACCGGAGATTCCAGCGGCGCTTCGAGGCGATCATCGTTGTGCTGCTGGCCGTGATCGTCGTCGGCTTCCTCGCCGGGCTGCTGGTTGAACCACCGGATGCGGCCGGAGTTCTCGGCGGGCTGGTCCCGCGGTTGCAGGGCACCGAGACGGTGCTGCTCGCGGCGTCGATGCTGGGCGCGACGGTGATGCCGCATGCGATCTACCTGCACTCGTCGCTCGTCGTCGACAGACATGGTCGCGACAGCGGTCGGACGCGGATCGTGTCACTGCTGAAGGCGACCCGGGTGGACGTGGTGATCGCTCTCGTGGTCGCCGGGACCGTCAACATCGCCCTGCTCGTCCTGGCGGCGACCAGTCTGTCGGGACGCGACGGGACGGACACCATCGAAGGCGCTCACGCGGCGGTCGGTGACGCCCTCGGCCCGGTGGTGGCAGCGGTGTTCGCCGTCGGCCTGCTGGCGTCGGGCATCGCCTCGACGTCGGTCGGCGCCTACGCGGGCGGCGCGATCATGTCCGGCCTGGTGCACCGCAGGATCCCGATGCCCCTGCGTCGGTCGATCACGTTGGTGCCGGCGATCGTCGTCCTCGCGCTCGGGGTGGAACCGACGATGGCGCTGGTGATCTCGCAAGTGGTGCTGAGCTTCGGCATCCCGTTCGCGCTGATTCCGTTGCGGCGCTACACGGCCGATCCGCGACTGATGGGGGAGTTCGCGGACCGCGGGCCGCTCCGCTGGGGCTCGCTCGCCTCCGTCGTGGTGATCGTGGTCCTCAACGTCGCGCTCCTCGTCCTCCTGCTCACCGGCTGACGCGGCCGGTCACAAAGTGACGAGCTGCAGCGCTTCGTGCGGGCGACCGAACAGCTGAGCGTCGGCCTGGGCGCGTTTGAAGTACAGGCCGATGTCGTGCTCCCAGGTGATCCCGATGCCGCCGTGCAGCTGAATCGCCTCGCCGGTCACGCTCATGTACTGCTCGGAGCAGTGGACATGTGCGGCGGCGGCGAGTTCGAGCGCGTCTGGCCGGTCCTCCGTCACGGCGGCGACCGCGGCGGCGGAGATCGATCGCATCGATTCGACGGCCACGTACATGTCGGCCATCCGATGCTTCAACGCCTGGAACGATGCGAGGGTGCGACCGAACTGCTTGCGCGCCGACGTGTAGTCGACAGTCAGTGCGAGCGCGCGGGCGGCGCCGCCGACCTGCTCGGCCGAGAGCAGTGCCCAGGCCAGCGCACGCACGCGATCGGCGATGTCGCCGGGTGCGGTGATCGCGGTGGACGGGGTCTCGTCGAACGAGACGCGAGCGAACGGCCGGGTCGGGTCCATGACGGGCAGGGCGGTCACGGTGACGCCGGGCGCGTCGGCGTCCACCTCGTGCAGTGTCAGGTGCGACGACGCCCCGTCGTGACGCCCGGCGAGCACCAGGAAGACGTCGGCGTTCTCGCCGTCGAGCACGTACTCGGCGGTGCCGGACAGAAGCCCTGCCTCGGCGGTGACGCCGGGCTCGCCCCATCCGCCGTTCGACGCCCAGGCGAGGGCTCCGATCGTCTCGCCGGATGCGAGGCCGGGAAGGATGCGTGCGGCGGCGTCGGTGTCGCCCGAGGCGAGGACTGCTCCCGCGGCCAGGACGGCCGAGGAGAACACGGGGACCGGGGACAGGGCGGCGCCGAGTTCCTCGATCGCCAGCGCCGTCTCCGCCCACGACGCGCCGGCGCCGTCGTATTCCTCCGGCACGGCGAGAGCGGCGACGCCGATCTCGGTGCAGAGAGTGCCCCAGAGATCGCGGTCGATTCGTCCTTCTGCCCGGATGGCGCGGCGGACGGCTTCGGAATCGGACCGCTTGCGCAGGACGTCTCGGACGGAGTCGGCGAGAGCCGCGCGGTCCTCCGCGCTGATCGGCGAGGTCACAGGGTCTCCAGAATCCGTGCGCGGTGGTAGGCGGGCGTTCCCCACGCGGAGAGCAGGGCGCGTGTCTTGGTCAGGTACAGCGAGAGGTCGTGCTCGGCGGTGTAGCCGATCGCTCCGAGCACCTGCAGCCCACGTCGGGATGCGAGGTAGGCGGCCTCGCCCGCGGCGACCTTGGCCGCTGCGATGTCGCGTCGCACGTCGGTGCCCTCGGGGACCTGGCCGTCGAGGCCGACGGCCGCGCCGTGCACCAGAGGGCGAGCCATCTCGATGGCGATCGCGACGTCGGCGAGGTGATGCTTGACCGCCTGGAAGGAGCCGATCTCTCGGCCGAACTGCTTGCGCGACTTCGCATAATCAGCGGCCATGTCGAGCATCGCCGAGGCGAGACCGAGGAACTCCGCTGCGGTGGCGAGGGCGCCCAGGTCGGCGGCCGCGGCGAGATCGGCGTCGCCGAGGCGATCGCCCGCGGTCAGCTCGGCCACGCGGCGCGTCGGATCGACCGACTCGAGCAGGTCGCCGTGGGCTGCGGTGAACACGGCGCCGTCCGACAACAGGTACGGCGTCGCGACGTCCGGGTTGGTCGCCCGAGGGGTCACGGGCGCGAGCGCACACGTAGCCGGGGTGCCGGACAGCAGCGCGTCGAGCTGCGACGGCGCGCCGTGGGCCAGAACCGACGGCACGACCGCGAACGTCTCGGCGACGGGCCCGGGCAACGCGGCGCGGCCGATGCGTTCGACCGCGACCACCATCTCGGTCGCTCCGGCGCCGCTGCCGCCGACCTCGTCGGGCACGAGGAGTCCGGTGATCCCGGCGTCGGCGAGCTGACGATAGACGGCCAGCGCCTTCGTTGTGTCGCCGTTCTCGGCCCAGGCGCGCGCGACGGCGACGCCGCCCGCACGCTCGAGGATGTCGTCGACCGTCTGAGCGAGGTCGGTGTGGATGTCGTTGAGCAGGAAGTCCATGGTCTATCGGTCTCCGCGGGGCAGGCCGAGGAGTCGCTCGGCGATCACATTGCGTTGGATCTCGTTGGTGCCGGCGTAGATCGGCCCGGACAGCGAGAAGAGGTAGCCGTCCGACCACGATCCGGCGAGTTCGGCGTCGGCGCCGAGCAGGTCGAGTGCGGTCTCATGGGCGGCGATGTCCCACTGCGACCAGAAGACCTTGTTGATCGACGACTCCATGCCGAGCTGTCCGCCGGCGGCGAGCCGGCTGACCGTCTGGTACGTGGAGAGCTCGTAGGCGCGGGCCCCGATCCACGCATCCGCGACAGCGTCGTCGGACGTGGGGACCTCGTCGCGCCGGCTACTCCACAGCGCGACGAGGCGGTCGGTGGCGGCGAGGAAGCGGCCGGGGGAGCGCAGCGAGAGGCCGCGCTCGTTGGCGGCGGTGCTCATCGCCACCTTCCAGCCGTTGTTCACTTCGCCGATCACCCCGGACTCGCCGGGGTTGGACGGGTCGTCGGGGACGAACACGTTCTCGAGGAACAGTTCGGCGAAGCCCGCCTCGCCGTCGAGCTGCGCGATTGGCCGGACGGTGACGCCGGGTGCGCGCAGGTCGAACATGAAGTACGTGATGCCCTTGTGCCGCTGGGCGTCCTTGTCCGAACGGAACAGGCCGAAGCCCCAGTCGGCGAAGCTCGACCGCGAGCTCCAGGTCTTCTGGCCGTTGAGCAGCCAGCCGCCTTCGGTGCGGGTGGCGGTGGATCGCAGCGATGCGAGGTCGCTGCCGGCTTCGGGTTCGCTCCACGCCTGGCCCCAGATGTCCTCGGACCTGGCCATGCGCGGCATGATGCGAGCGAGCTGTTCGGGGCTCGCGTGCTCGAACAGTGTCGGCGCCAGCAGGAAGATGCCGTTCTGGCTCACGCGTCCCGGCGCGCCCGAACGGTAGTACTCCTCTTCGAAGATCAACCAGTGCAGCAGCGGGACGTCCCGGCCGCCGAACTCCTCCGGCCAGGAGACCACCGACAGCCTGGCGTCGGCCATCTTCTGCTCCCACGCGCGGTGGGCCTCGAAGCCTTCCGCCGTGTCCATGGAGGGGAGCGGCTCGGCGGGAACGTTGGCGTCGAGCCACGTGCGAACCTCGGTGCGGAAGGCCTCCGCTGCATCGTCGAACAACAGGTCCATCAGGTCAGCTCTTCTCTGCCGCGTTCTTCATCGATTTCGCGTCCATGCCGCCGAGGGAGTCGCCGGAGTCGGCGTCGTTGGCGGCGTGCGCGTAGTGGTGCCAGCCGAACACGGAGTCCATGGCGTTGCGCATGCCCATCTGGTCTTCGCAGATGTTGACGGCCTTCTTCGACAGGAACAGGCCCTGCATCGGCATCTCGGTCATCTGGGCGCAGATCTCGTCGACCTTGGCCTGCAGTTCCTCGCGCGGAACGACGTGGTTCACCATGCCCCAGTCGAGTGCCTGCGCGGCGGTGAAGCGCTGGCCGGTGAACAGGATCTCCTTGGCGCGTCGGGCTCCGAGGACGTAGGCGTGCGCGAAGTACTCGACGCCGGGGATGCCCATGCGGGCGACCGGATCGGAGAAGAACGCGTCGTCGGACGCAACGATGAAGTCGGCGGCCCACGCCAGCATCAGGCCGCCGGCGATGCAGGCGCCGTGGACCTGGGCGATCACCGGCTTGGGGATGTCTCGCCAGCGGCGGCACATGCCCATGTAGACCTCGATCTCGCGGGCGAGTCGCTGGTTGCTGTCGAGCGGCTGCCCGTCGCCGCGGGTGTGATCCCAGTGCAGCGTCGCGGTGTTGGGATAGAACGTGTCGAAGTCGCGTTCGGGCGTGCCGATGTCGTGGCCCGCGGAGAAGTGCTTCCCGTTGGCGCGCAGGACGATCACCTTGACCGACGAGTCGTCGACCGCTCGTCGGAACGCGGCGTCGAGCGAGTACGTCATCACCGAGTTCTGCGCGTTGCGGTAATCGGGACGATTCAGCGTCACATAGGCGACTGCGCCGTCCGTCTCGTACGCGACGGGTGTGGTCTCCGGGCCGAGTTCGTCTGGCCCGAGCGGCGGAGGGATCACGGCGTTGCTCATGCCCACGACTGTAACCTAGCAAGTGCTTGGTTGGTAGTCCGGGTGAGCGGTGGAGTGAAGGGTTCGCGTCGGTGGCTGGGATCAAATAGGCCCGAAGCCTCGTCGGCCTATTTGATCTGAGCGGCCTTCTGGATCAAATAGACCAACCAGCCGGCGGTCATTCAGTGTTGGGTCCACCGTCGGGCGGTCGCCGGCCGTGAAGCCGTGCCGGGCTCGGGCTCAGTTCGGCGGCGACTCGATCGTCAGCGTCGGATCGCGGTGAGTGTGGACGGTCAGGTAGCTGAGGCCGTCGTCGCCCGCCGTGATCGATCGATGTGATCGTCGCGGGAGCCAGAGGAGATCGCCCGCGACGACGTCGAGTTCGCGGTCACCCGAACCGATGCGGCCCGACCCCGCGACGACGTGGACGAGCACGTCCACCTCACCGCCGACGTGTCCGCCGATCTCGCCGTGTGCGGGGAGTCGGATCAGATTCGAGTCGAGTCCGCGCGGCGCCTCGTCGAGCTTCCACGCCACGGTGTTGGCGTCAATGGGCTCACGGGTCAGGTCGGCGGTGTTGGTGAGCTTGTGGGGCATGCTTCTCTTATACGCCGATCGAGTCGGCCGCCGCGACGGTCTGCGCACCCCATTCGCGCAGTTGGCGGCCGGACATCGTGGTGTGGGGACATGACACGATTGCGCCGATGACGGTCCCGGTCGCGTCGCGGATCGGCGCGCCGACGGTGACCGCGCCCGCCTCGGTGTCGTCGGCCAGTTCGTCGGCGAGATAGTCGATGGCGGAGAGTTCGGTGAGCAGACTGCCGACCCGCGCCCGGAGGGCGGTCGGCACGGAGTCGAGCGCCGACAGCGCGTCGATCACCGCACGATGTCCGTCGGTGATCCGCTCGATCGAGTAGCCGCGCGAGCGGATCTCCTTGAGGACGGCTCGGAGTCTGGCCTGCTCGGCCTCCGGGGCGGCGCCGAGCCAAGCGTCCTGCGCTGCGGTGTCCGACCACGCCACGAACTCGCGGCAGATCGGCGGACGCAGGCGGATCGGCCGATTCGGCTTCATCCACTCGGCATCTGTCGCTGATCTCCGAGCGGGGTCTCGTTCTGACCCCCGAGCGGAGTCGAGGGGCCAGCAGTACTCGACGACGGTGATCGTCTCGTCGTCGATCCGCCGGGCCAGGAAGCAGGGCGCTCCGGTCTGGGCGACGAGCGACTCCATCGCCGGGCGTGCGTCCACGACGAGGCGGTCGGCGCCGACGGCTCGGCGTGCGGTGTGCAGAAACGCGGGACCGAGACCGACTCCGCCGGTGTCGGACCGGCGGGTCAGCCACCCGGCGTCGACGAGTTCGGCGACGATCGCGTGCACGGTTGCGCGCGGCAGCTGTGTGTCGCGCACGATGTCGGCCAGAGTGGGAGGGCGGCCCGCATGCGCGACGATGTAGTCGAGCACCACGGTCACCCGCCTGGTCGGTGGGGAAGGTTGACGTGCGCTTCCACTTTCGCTTACCGTCGGTGTCACATTTGCAACACTAAGTGTCGAATATTCGACAC
>JASLJL010000331.1 GCA_030152405.1 Gordonia sp. (in: high G+C Gram-positive bacteria)
GAGCGCGCGGGCGATCGCGACGCCTATGGTCGACCGGATCCGGGTCGACGACACAGGTCGATCAGCCACCGAGCCGCTGCGCGACGACATCCGCTTTCTCGGCGGACTCCTCGGCGACGTGATCCGATCGCAGGCAGGTGACGAGGTGTTCGACCTGGTCGAGGACTCGCGCCGAGATGCGTTCGGCATCCGCTACCAGGACGTGTCCCGGGACGAGTTGGCCCACCGCTACACCGGGCGGGACGTGTCGGAGCTCATGCCGGTGATCCGGGCGTTCTCCAACTTCGCACTGCTGGCCAATCTCGCCGAAGACCTGCACCGGGAGCGTCGTCGGCGGATCCATCTGATCGCCGGAGATCCGCCGCAGGCGTCGTCGCTCGGCGCGACGTACGCGCGGTTGGCCGACGCCGGCCTCGACGACGCGCGGGTGCGTCGGATGATCTCCGACGCCAACGTGGTGCCGGTGATCACCGCCCATCCGACGGAGACCCGCCGCAAGAGCGTGTTCGACGCGCAGAACCGCATCAACGAACTCATGCGGGTCCGCGGGCGGACCGAACTGACCGCCGACGAGGAGTCGACGATCACCCGGGAGATCTCCCGCCACATCCTGATGCTGTGGCAGACGGCGCTCATCCGCATGCGCCGACTCACCATCAGCGATGAGATCACCACGGGACTCCGGTATTACGGTGCGTCGTTCTTCGAGGTGATCCCGTCGTTGAACAACGACGTCCGGGAGGCACTCCGGGCGACCTTCCCGACCGTCGGATTCGACACGTCGATCATCACGATGGGGTCGTGGATCGGCGGCGACCGTGACGGCAACCCGTTCGTCACCGGTGACATCGTGACCGAGGCCACGTCGGCGGCAGCGGCCACGGTCATGCGGCATCACTTGGACGAACTGACCGCCCTGCATCAAGAACTCAGCATGTCGGTGCGCCTGATCAGCGGAGTGACCGACGACCTGTCGACGCTCGGCGACGGCTTCGCGCCCGAGACCCCGGACGGGGTGGACGACGAGCCCTTCCGGTCGGCCGTCACCGCGGTCCGCTCCCGTCTGCTGGCGCGAGCCGCGGCGACCCTCGGTGACGACGTCGTCCCGCCTGCCGATCGGTCACTCGCGGCCGACGCGGAACCCTACGCCGACGCAGCGGAGTTCCTCGCCGACCTCGACGTCATCGACGCCGCGCTGCGGGCGGTGGTGGACGACGCGATCGCCGACGACCGTCTCGCCGCGCTGCGTGAAGCGGTCCGGACCTTCGGTTTCCACCTGTCGGGGCTGGACATGCGCCAGAACTCGGAGACACACGAGGACGTGGTCGGCGAACTACTGGCCTGGGCCGGCGTGTGTGCGGACTACTCAGCGCTGGACGAGGACGACCGAGTCGCGGTGCTCACCGCCGAACTCACGTCACGCAGGCCGCTGACCAGCCCGGATGCTCGACTCAGTGATCTGGCAGTGAAGGAGCTCGGCGTCGTGCACGCGGCGGCGGCAGCGGTGGAGCGGTTCGGACCGAAGGCGGTGCCGGTCTACATCATCAGCATGTGTCAGTCCGTCTCCGACATGTTGGAGGCCATGATCCTGCTCAAGGAGGCGGGCATCTTCGACGCGGGCGACGGAACGCCGTCGTGCAGCGTGCGGGTGGTCCCGTTGTTCGAGACGATCGAGGATCTGCAGGCGGGCGCGGGGATACTCACGTCCGCGTTGAACGTGCCGTTCTACCGTGAGCTGATCCGGAGCCAGGGCGACGTCCACGAAGTGATGCTCGGCTACTCCGACTCCAACAAGGACGGCGGCTACCTCGCCGCCAACTGGGCCCTCTACCGCGGCGAACTCGACCTGGTGGAGGCGGCACGCGCCGCAGGCATCCGACTCCGGCTCTTCCACGGCCGCGGCGGAACCGTCGGACGCGGTGGAGGCCCGAGCTACGACGCGATCCTCGCCCAGCCGCCGGGTGCGGTGCAGGGGTCGCTTCGGCTCACCGAGCAGGGCGAGATCATCGCGGCCAAGTACGCCGAGCCGGTGCGCGCCCGCCGCAACCTGGAATCGCTCGTCGCGGCGACCCTCGAATCGTCGCTGCTCGACGTCGAGGGGCTCGGTGAGGACTCAGCCGAGGCGTATCGGGTGTTCGACGAGCTCGCCGCGTCGGCGCGGACCGCGTACTCGCGCCTGGTCCACGACACTCCGGGTTTCGTCGAGTACTTCACCGCGTCGACGCCGTTGTCGGAGATCGGCGCCCTGAACATCGGCAGCCGCCCGACCTCGCGCAAACAGACCACGGCCATCTCCGACCTGCGCGCGATCCCGTGGGTGCTGTCGTGGACGCAGTGTCGGGTGATGCTGCCCGGCTGGTACGGCACCGGTACCGCGTTCGCCGACTGGATCGGCGACAGTCCCGAGCGGCTCGCCGTGCTCGCCGACTACTACCGCAGGTGGCCGTTCTTCCGGTCGGTGATGTCGAACATGGCCCAGGTGCTCGCGAAGAGCGACATGGGTCTGGCTCACCGCTATGCGCAATTGGTACCGGACGTCGAACTCCGCGACCGGGTCTTCACGATGATCGTCGACGAGCACGAGCGCACCATCGCGATGTGCGCGGCCATCACCGGGACCGACGACCTGCTCGCCGACAACGACGCGTTGAAGCGATCCGTGGTCAACAGGTTCCCGTATCTCGAACCGCTCAATCTTCTGCAGGTGGAGCTTCTGCAGCGGTTCCGCGCGGGCGACGACTCACCGCAGATCCGACGCGCGATCCAGCTGACCATGAACGGACTGGCCACCGCGCTCCGCAACAGCGGGTAGGCCTTTCAGAGGCCGGAGGCAGCGGCCGGATCGAGGAACCAGACGGTGGCGTCGGTGCCGTGGGCTCCCGCGCACGGCCAGTCCTCGCGTGACGCACCGTTGTGCGCGGCGGCGACGGCTTCGGCCTTCTCCTCGCCCGACACCAGGAACCACACCTCGCGGGAGGCGTTGATCACCGGGAACGTCAACGTCAATCGGGCGGGCGGCGGCTTCGGCGAGTCGGTGACAGCCACGACGGGAACGACGTCCTCGGCCGTCGCCTCGGTGTGCGGGAACAGCGAGTTGACGTGACCCTCGCCGCCCATGCCGAGGAGGTGCACGTCGAAGACGGTGCTGTCGCCGATGAGGCGTGCATAGTCGCGGGCGGCGGCGTCGATGTCGTCGCCGAACTCTCCGTCCGACGGCGCCATCACATGCACGCGGGACGGGTCGACGCTCACCTGATTGAGGAGTGCGTCGAACGCCTGACCGGAGTTGCGCTCCGGGTGCGTCGCGGGGACGAAGCGGTCGTCGCCCCAGTAGATCTCCACCCGCGACCAACAGATGTCGCCGGAGTCCGCGGCGAGAGCCTTGAGCAGGCCGATGCCGTTGCTTCCGCCGGTCAGTGCGACCGACGCGACACCGCGGGCCTCCTGTGCACGGACCACCAGATCGACGAACCGAGCTCGCGCCGTCTCGATCAGATCGGCAGCGGACTCGAAGACCAGGGTCTCGGGTGCGGTCACAGCGTCTCCTCGTATTCGACTGCGGGCAGCCCGTGAAGGGCCGCTTCGTACACTTCATCGGCGTCGAGGCTGCGAAGCTCTTCCGCGAGGCACTCGGCTGTGGTGCGACGAGCGAACGCCGCACGGCCGTCGGGATGACCGGTGCTGCGCAACACGCCGCCACCGGAGTCGTCGACGGACACCTCCAACTCGCCGTTCTCCCGCAGCAGCCGGACGCCGAGACGGCCCGGCCTGCGCACGACGCGAGTCTTGAGCGCGTGAGCCAGCCAACCCGCGAACACGTCGAGTCCCGGCATGTCGAAAGGCCCGCTGACCTCGGCAGAGATCACCGGAGTGTGCGGCGGACGGTCGAGCGCCGAGACGAGCATCGCGCGCCACGGGGTGATCGCCGACCACGACAGGTCGGTGTCGCCGGGGTGATAGCCGGCACGACGCGCCGCCAGGAACGCGTGCGGGTCGGGGGACTGCCGTGCGTCGGTGATGCGTCGCGACGCGAGCCGTCCGAGCCGATCCTGCGACGGTTGCTCGGGGGAGCGGCCGGGCCACCACGTCACGACGGGGGTGTCGGGCAGCAGGAACGGTGTGACGACGGCGTGGGGATGCTCGGCGAGCGGTCCCGACAGGGTCAGCAGGACGACCTCCGAAGCTCCGGCATCGCCGCCGACCCGGATCTGCGCGTCGAGTCGGGCCTCGACGTCCCGGTCGGCGCGGCAGACCACGATGACGCGACACGGATGCTCACGGCTGGCCGCGTTCGACGCAGACACGGCCGCCTCGGTGTCGTCGGTCGCGTCCACGTCGATGATCAGCGTGAGCACGCGGCCCAGGGTGACGGCGCCGCCGCTGCTCCGCATCCGGACCAGCTTCTTGCTGATCTCGGTGGTGTCCGTGTTCGGCAGATCGACGATCATCGCGTTCTCCTCACGTCCTGCGCTCGCACGTCGCGCGCCGTCACGGTCGCCGCCAGCTGCGGCCGGTCCGGCTCATCATCTCGTCGGCCGAGGCCGGGCCCCACGTGCCCGACTCGTACTCGTCGGGGGTCCCGGACTCCGCCCACTCCGCCAGCACGGGGTCGAGGATGTCCCAACTCAGTTCCACCTCTTCGTTGACCGGGAACAGCGACGGTTCGCCGAGCAGGACGTCGAGGAGCAGACGCTCATACGCTTCCGGCGAGGACACGGTGAACGCCTCGCCGTAGCTGAAGTCCATGTTGACGTCGCGGACCTCCATCCCGCTGCCGGGCACCTTCGATCCGAAGCGCAGCGTCACGCCCTCGTCCGGCTGCACGCGGATGACCAGCGCGTTCTGTCCGAGCTCAGCGGTCATCGTGTCGTCGAAGGGGAGATGCGGGGCGCGTTTGAAGACCAGTGCGATCTCGGTGACGCGTCGGCCGAGACGTTTGCCGGTCCGCAGATAGAACGGGACCCCGGCCCACCGCCGGGTGTCCACTTCGAGGGCGATCGCCGCGAACGTCTCCGTGGTGGAGTCGGCGGCGAAGCCTTCCTCGTCCTTGAGCCCGACGACCTGCTCGGATCCCTGCCAACCGGGCCCGTACTGACCGCGGGCGGAGTTCTCCGAGATCGGGAGGATGTTGCGGGTGGACTGCAGAACCTTGATCTTCTCGGTCTGCAGGTTGCGCGGCGAGAACGACACCGGCTCCTCCATCGCGACGAGCGCGAGCAGTTGAAGGAGATGATTCTGGATGACGTCGCGCGCCGCGCCGATGCCGTCGTAGTAGCCCGCACGACCACCGAGACCGATGTCCTCGGCCATCGTGATCTGCACGTGGTCCACGTAGTGCGAACTCCACAGCGGGTCGAAGAGCTGATTGGCGAAGCGCAGCGCGAGGATGTTCTGAACAGTCTCCTTGCCCAGGTAGTGGTCGATGCGGAACACCGACTCCTCCGGGAACACGCTGTTCACGAGCTCGTTCAGCTCGACTGCGGACTGATGATCGTGACCGAACGGTTTCTCGATCACCACGCGACGCCAACTGTCCGCCGTCACACCGCCCGTCGCTCCGCTCGCCGAGACAGGATCGGCCATCCCGGTCCGCCGCAACTGACTGAGCACGACGGGGAAGGCCTTCGGCGGGATGGACAGATAGTAGGCGTGGTTGCCGTCGGTGCCGCGGACCGAGTCCAGGTCGGCGAGCGTCTGCTGAAGCTCAGCGAACGCGTCGTCGTCCTCGAACGAGCCCGCGACGAACCGGATGCCCTCGGCGAGACGCTCCCACACCTCTTCGCGGAACCCGGTGCGGCAGTTGGCCTCCACCGCCTTGCGGACGAGGGTCGTGAAGTCGGCGTCCGCCCAGTCTCGGCGCGCGAATCCGACGAGCGCGAAACTCGGCGGCAGGAGCCCGCGGTTCGCGAGATCGTAGATCGCCGGCATCAGCTTGCGACGGGCGAGATCGCCCGTCACCCCGAAGATCACCAGCGCCGACGGTCCCGCGATCCGCGGCAGACGCCGATCATGCGGGTCACGCAGGGGATTGGTCCACTCCTGACTCACCGCACGCGGCATTCTCAGCCCTCCGCCTCTGTCTTCTCGCTAGCGTGCCGCGTCGAGCTGAGCCGACGTCGCCGTCAGCAGCTCGTCCCAGGCCTGCTCGAACTTCTCGACGCCTTCGCGCTCGAGCACGACGAACACGTCGTCGAGATCGACGCCGACCGACCGCAGCGCGTTGAACACGTCACGCGACGGACCCTCCTGGCCGACGATCGACTCGGCGTTCACCCAGCCGTGATCGGCGAACGCCTCGAGCGTCTTGCCGGGCACGGTGTTGACGGTGTTGGGGGCGACCAACTCGCTGACGTACAGCGTGTCCGGGTAGTCCGCGTTCTTGGTGCCGGTGGACGCCCACAGCGGACGCTGGGGGAGAGCACCGTGCGCCTGGAGATCGGGGAAACGCGTCTCCTTCTCGAACACCTCCTGGTAGGCGGCGTACGCGAGCCTCGCATTGGCCAGTCCGGCCTTGCCCCGCAGGTCGAGAGCGTCGGGGGTGCCGATCGCGTTGAGCCGGTTGTCGATCTCGGAGTCGACGCGCGAGACGAAGAACGAGGCGACCGACGCGATCTTGCTCGCATCGTGGCCGTTGCGGAGTGCACGGTCGAGACCGTCGAGGTAGGCATCCATCACTTCGCGGTAGCGCTCCACCGAGAAGATCAGGGTCACGTTGACGCTGATGCCCTGGGCGATCACGTCGGCGATCGCGGGCACACCCGCGGCCGTCGCGGGGATCTTGATCAGGACGTTGGGGCGGTCGACGAGGTTCCAGAGCTCGACCGCCTGCTCGACGGTCTCCGCAGTCTTGTTCGCCAGACGCGGGTCCACCTCGATCGACACGCGGCCGTCGAGTCCGTCGGTGGAGTCGAAGATCGGTGCCAGGACGTCGCACGCGTTGCGGACGTCGTCGGTGGTGATCGCGGTGATCGCCGAGTCGACGTCGGCGCCCTCGCCCGCGAGCTTGGTGATCTGAGCCGAGTACACGCCGGCGTCCGACGAGATCGCGTTCTGGAAGATCGCCGGGTTGGTGGTGACGCCGACGATCGATCGGGTGTCGATCTGCTCCTGGAGCGCGCCGGAGGAGATGAGTCCTCGCGACAGGTCGTCGAGCCACACCGAGACGCCCGCCTCGGACAGCGCGGCGAGATTGCTGTTCTGTGCCATGTTCTGTGCTCCTCTCGTTGTCACTTGCCGAGCAGAGTGCGGGCGGCGGCCTCGACGGCGGCCGAGGTGATGCCGAACTCCTCGTACAGCTTCTTGTACGGAGCCGACGCGCCGTAGTGCTCGATCGAGACGATCGCGCCGCCCGCGACGATCGCGTGCCACGGCATCGCGATGCCCGCCTCGACGGAGACACGCGGGACTCCGGTCGGGAGGACCGACTCGCGGTAGTCGGCGTCCTGCTCGTCGAACCACTCGATCGACGGCATCGAGACGACACGTGCCTTGATTCCGTCGGCGGCCAGCGCGTCGCGGGCCTCGACGGCGAGGCTCACCTCGGAGCCGGTGCCGATCAGGACGACGTCCGGCGTGCCGTCGGTGTCGGCCAGGACGTAGCCGCCCTTGGCGACGCCCTCGTACGAGGTGCCTTCGAGCACGGGAACGTTCTGGCGCGTCAGGGCCAGGCCGACCGGGCGGTTCCGCCGGGTCAAGAGGTGACGCCAGGCGTGCGCGGTCTCGTTGGCGTCGGCCGGGCGCACCACGTCGAGGTTCGGGATCGCGCGCAGCGCGGCCAGGTGCTCGATCGGCTGGTGGGTCGGACCGTCCTCACCGAGTCCGATGGAATCGTGGGTCCACACGTAGATCGGGTCGATCTCCATCAGTGCGGCGAGCCGGACCGCGGGCCGCATGTAGTCGGCGAACTGCAGGAACGTTCCGCCGTAGGCGCGGGTCGGGCCGTGCAGGACGATGCCCGACAGGATCGAGCCCATCGCGTGCTCGCGGATGCCGAAGTGCAGCGTGCGCCCGTAGGGCTCGGCACTCCACGTCGACGTCGAGATCGACTGCGGTCCGAACGACGTCGCGCCGTCCATCGTCGTGTTGTTCGAGCCGGCGAGGTCGGCGGAGCCGCCCCACAGTTCGGGGAGGATCGGTGCGAGCGCCGACAGGACCTTGCCCGACGCCGAGCGGGTGGCCACGTCCTTGTCGCCGGTCTCCCACGACGGGAGCGCCTCGGTCCATCCCTCCGGCAGCTCCTGCGCGAAGAGGCGGTCGAACAGTTCCTTGCGCTGCGGGTTGTCCGCGGCCCAGGCGTCGAAGTCCTTCTGCCACTCGGCGCGGACGGCGGCGGCCCGGCCCACGAGTCCGCGGGTGTGCTTGATGACGTCGTCGGCGACGTCGAAGTTCTTCGACGGGTCGAAGCCGACGGCCTCCTTGGTCGCGGCCACCTCGTCGGCGCCGAGTGCACTGCCGTGCGAGGCTCCGGTGTTCATCTTCGTCGGCGCCGGGAACGCGATGACGGTGCGGACGCGAATGATCGACGGCTTGTCGGTGACGGCCTTGGCGGCCTCGACAGCGGCTTCGAGGGCTGCGACGTCCTCGCCGCCCTCCACGGTCTGCACATGCCAGCCGTACGCCTCGTAGCGCTTGGCCACGTCCTCGGTGAGGGCGATCTGAGTGTCGTCCTCGATGGAGATGCGGTTGTCGTCGTAGAAGACGATCAGATTGCCGAGCTGCTGGGTGCCCGCGAGCGACGACGCCTCGGATGTGACGCCTTCCTCGATGTCGCCGTCGGAGGCGATGACGTACACGAAGTGATCGAACGGGCTCTCGCCCGCCGGAGCGTCCGGATCGAACAGTCCGCGCTCACGACGTGCGGCCATGGCCATGCCGACCGACGACGCCAGTCCCTGGCCGAGCGGGCCGGTGGTGATCTCGACGCCCGCGGTGTGACGGAACTCCGGGTGTCCGGGCGTCAGCGAACCCCACGTGCGCAGCGCGATCAGGTCGTCGAGCTCGAGACCGAAACCGCCGAGGTACAGCTGGATGTACTGGGTCAGGCTGGAGTGACCGCAGGAGAGGACGAAGCGGTCGCGGCCGACCCACGCCGGATCGGCGGGGTCGTGACGCATGACTCGCTGGTACAGCGTGTACGCGAGGGGAGCGAGGCTCATCGCGGTGCCGGGATGGCCGCTGCCGCAGTTCTGGACGGCGTCGGCTGCGAGGATGCGGGCCGTGTCGACGGCCTTGGTGTCCACGTCGGTCCAGTCGGCGGGGTGAACCGGTCGGGTCAGTGCGCGGATGTCGTCGGTGATGGCCACGATCGTGGAGTCTCCTAGGCGTCGATGCTGCGGTCGTCCAATGCAGGACAGTTCTCGTCGTCCAGCCTAGCGGGGGGACGTCGTGTTGCGTGCGGCACCACTGGACGCGGGGATGTGGCGGTGGTCGCACCCCCGCGTGCCCGATTCTCTCGGCGGCGATCAGCCGGTCTACCATCGCTTGTAGTAGTGGTCTGCGGTGGACGCGACCGGACGGGCTGGTCGCGACGTGAGGAGCAAGTGGTGAAGACGCGCGAGAGCGCCGGTGTCGATGCGACGCCGACGACCGGATGGGGACGAGTCCGGGCCACGATCCTTGCGTACATCGCGCTGACGAAGCCGCGCGTGATCGAGTTGCTCCTCGTCTCGACGATCCCGGTGATGCTGCAGGCCGAGCGCGGACACGTCGACATCCGGCTCATCTTGGTTACGGTTGTGGGCGGCTGGCTGGGCGCCGCGAGCGCGAACAGCCTGAACATGGTCGCGGACGCCGACATCGATCAGAAGAT
>JASLJL010000424.1 GCA_030152405.1 Gordonia sp. (in: high G+C Gram-positive bacteria)
GTGTCCTTACGCCGGAGAGCCCGTCGTGTACGTGCAGATCGCTCTCCCTCCGAACCGTTGCCACGACGTTCCAGCCTGCTTCCGCGAAGCGTCTGACCGCGAGGTTGCCGAAGCCCGTCGATGTGCCGGTGATGACCACTGTCTGAGATCTCATGTCTCTACTCCTCGGAGTCTGCGCGCCGGGAGATCGACGCCGACTTAGTACAACACTGTTGCATTATTACCGCAACCATGTTGCGGTATGGTGGCGGCATGGGCGAGGCGGGGTTCCAGCGGGCGCGGTCGACCGGCGCGAAGGAGGAGCGGGTCGAGGCGATCTTGCGTTCGGCACGAGAACAGGCCCGGGTGCGCAGCGTCCGTGAAGTGACGTTGACAGACATCGCCGCCGGGTTGGGCATGCACAAGTCGACGATGCTGCGCTACTTCGAGACCCGGGAGGAGATCTTCCTCCGCCTGGCTGCACAGGAGTGGGCGGCGTGGTCGGCAGAGGTCGCGCTCGCATTGAGCGAAGCCGATCGCTCGGCTGAGGCGGCCGCCGACGTGCTCGCGTCGACGCTGGTGGCGAGGCCGCTGTTCTGCGATCTGTTGGCGAATGTCCCGCTGAGCCTGGAACGCGGGGTGTCGCACGCGGCAGTCAAGGACTTCAAGCTCGTCGCCTTGGGGGCGGCCCGGGCCGTGGCAGACGCGGTCCGCGAGGTCGTCGGCCTCGACATCGACGGGGCGAGGAACGCTGTCGCCACAGCGACCGGCATGGGTGGAGCGCTGTGGCAGATGGCTGCGCCCGGCACCGCACTGCGGGAGCTCTACGAGACCGACCCCGAACTCGGGCACGCGGTCGTGGACGTCGAACCGCGGTTGCGCGCGATCCTGACTGCCCTGCTACGTGGTTCCCGCGAGTCGCTGTGAGGGCGTGCACTCGAGTGGCCGACCCCTACCCCGACGCCCCCGCAGGCTCTGCGGCGTCGAAACCTACACTCGGACGATTCCGCTGCACGTCGGACCGCGTTGAGTCTGGAACAACCCGACATTGATCGCGCTGATCGTCACCTTGACACGTCCACTCGCTCGGATCCCGCTGATCTGGTAGCCGGAGTCGTCGCCCATGCTGTGGTGCCAGGTGCGGCGGAACGTCTGAGTGCGGTTGTTGCTCAACGTAGTCACTCGCACCGTCGTGTAGGTGGTATAGGGCAGGACGTCCTTCGAGTCGGACGTGATCGTGATCTGTCCCGGGCGCGGTGCGCTGGTGATGACGTTCGCTCCGCCGAAGAACGGGAGTCCGAGATAGTTCGGATTGGCTCCGTAGCATCCGTTCCCCACAGAGATGACTCGCGACGCTGCGTGCGCATCCGGAGCTGCTACCAGCGTCGACGCGAGCGCAGTCGCGGCGAGTCCGGTTGTGACAAGGATCTTCTTCATTTTCATTTCGGCTCCCCCCGGCCGCATCCTGGTGATGCGGCTCACTAGAGACGTCGTGGGCTGCCGATGCTTCGTTACCGGATTCGGGCTCGGGACGTGCCGGACGAGTGTCGTACGATCAGGCCATGCAGGGCGAGCACCCGACCGAGGAGCTGTACGTCGCAGGCGGCTGCCTGTGGGGCGTGCAGGCGTTCGTCGAGACCTTGCCCGGGGTGACGTTCACCGAGGCGGGCCGGGCCAACGGAACGAGCACCTCGCTCGGCGGGGAGTACGACGGGTACGCCGAATGCGTGCGGATCCACATCGATTCCGCCGTGCTGAGCATCGACCGATTGCTGACGTACCTGTTCGAGATCATCGATCCGTACAGCGTCGACAGGCAGGGGCCCGACGTCGGGACGAAGTACCGTACCGGTCTGTACTCAGAGAACCCCGAGCATCTGAATCTTGCGCGGGCCTTCATCGCCTCGCGCGACGACGCCGACCGCATCATGGTCGAGGTACTGCCGCTCACCAACTACGTCCGCAGTGCCGACGAGCATCAGGACCGGCTCGCACGCTGCCCCGACGACTCGTGTCACCTGCCGCGGGAGTTGCTGGACAAGTACCGCACCGACCCGGTGACTCGCACTGTCCGAGCTAGTTGATGATCTGTGCGGTGCCGTCGGCGATGCCTGCGGCGAGCCGGTCGCGCCATTCCTGCAGCGCTTCAGGTGACAGGCGCGTCCAGTCCGTCACCTCGTCGATCACGGTCAGTGGTTCTGTGCTGCGGTACGAGCGAGTCGGGTTCCCGGGGAACTTCTTGTCGGTGACGTTCGGATCGTTCTCGAATGGACCCGTCGGTTCGACGAGATAGACCCGCGGTTCACCATCGCCTGCGGCCAATTCCGCGGCCAGACCCGCCCCGTCGACGAGGGCCGTGAAATAGATGTGGTTCATGACGATCTCGGGGCGGTAGTTCGAGCGTCGGCCCGCTGTCAGGCGGCCGCCGATCGGCAAGTCGGCTTTGGTGCCGTGAAAGAACGGTCCTTCATCCAGTACGTCGCCCATGAACGCAGGGTAATCGATGCGACGCCGGCGGTACCGTTGTCAGCATGCCCATCAAGTTTGAAAACGTCGGAATCGCCGTGGACGACATCGATGCGGTCGTCGCGTTCTTCACCGACCTCGGCCTCACACTGCTCGGCCGAGACGAGGTGAGCGGGGACTGGGCCGACACCGCGGTCGGCCTCGACGGCAACCATGCGCGCATCGCCATGCTGCAGACGCCGGACGGGCACGGTCGGATCGAATTGTTCGAGTACATCCACCCGGATGCGATTCCGACCGAACCGACCCTGCCCAACGAGATCGGCATGCATCGCGTCGCGTTCTCCGTCGACGACATCGACGAAGCGCTCGCCATTGCCGCACGGCACGGCTGCCACCCGCTGCGCGGTGTGGCGAACTACCAGGACGTGTACAAGCTGACGTACGTGCGCGGGCCGAGCGGGATCATCGTGATGCCCGCCGAAGATCTCACCAAGGGGTGAGCGATAGCCCCTGGGTACAGGGGCTATCGCTCACCCCTTGGTGAGATCTTCGGC
>JASLJL010000108.1 GCA_030152405.1 Gordonia sp. (in: high G+C Gram-positive bacteria)
CCCGCAGCTCGGGCTCACTCAGCCCGGCATGACAGTGGTGTGCGGCGACAGCCACACGTCCACCCACGGAGCGTTCGGCGCCCTCGCCATGGGCATCGGAACGTCCGAAGTGGAACACGTCATGGCCACCCAGACCCTGTCGCTGCGGCCGTTCAAGACGATGGCGATCACCGTCGACGGCGAACTGCCCGAGGGGGTCACCAGCAAGGACCTGATCCTCGCCGTCATCGCCGAGATCGGCACCGGCGGCGGGCAGGGGCACGTGCTGGAGTACCGCGGCCCGGCCATCGAGAAGCTGTCGATGGAAGCGCGCATGACCATGTGCAACATGTCGATCGAGGCGGGCGCACGCGCGGGCATGATCGCTCCCGACGACATCACCTTCGAGTACCTGAAGGGTCGTCCGCACGCACCGCAGGGCGACGACTGGGACGCGGCCGTCGAGTACTGGCGGAGCCTGCGCACCGACGACGACGCCGTGTTCGACCGCGAGGTCCACATCAACGCGTCCGAGCTCACGCCGTTCGTCACCTGGGGGACCAACCCCGGGCAGGGACTGCCGCTCGGCGCCAGCGTTCCCGATCCCGCCGAGATCCTCGACGAGACGGAGAGCCAGGCCGCCGCCCGCGCCATCGAGTACATGGGCCTCACGCCCGGCGTGCCGCTGCGCGAGGTGAAGGTCGACACCGTGTTCGTCGGATCGTGCACCAACGGTCGTATCGAGGACCTGCGCGCCGTCGCGGAGATCCTCGACGGGCGCACGGTGGCCGACGGCATGCGGATGCTGATCGTGCCCGGATCGATGAAGGTCCGCAAGCAGGCCGACGAGGAAGGCCTCGGCGAGGTCTTCACCGCCGCCGGTGCGGAATGGCGGATGGCCGGCTGTTCGATGTGTCTCGGAATGAACCCCGACCAGCTGTCGGCAGGCGAGCGCTGCGCCTCGACGTCCAACCGCAACTTCGAGGGCCGTCAGGGCAAGGGCGGACGGACTCACCTCGTCTCGCCCGCCGTGGCCGCCGCCACCGCCGTGCGGGGTTACCTCGCCGCCCCCGCCGATCTGGTCTGAGCAGGAGGAACTCACATGGAACCGTTCATCACCCACACCGGCGTCGGCGTCCCGCTGCAGCGCAGCAACGTCGACACCGACCAGATCATCCCCGCCGTCTACCTCAAGCGCGTCACCCGCACGGGTTTCGAGGACGGCCTGTTCGCCGGCTGGCGCACCGACCCGGGCTTCATCCTCAACAACGAGCCGTGGTCGTCTGGATCCGTGCTCGTCGCGGGACCGGACTTCGGCACCGGATCGTCTCGCGAACACGCCGTCTGGGCGCTCATGGACTTCGGCTTCCGCGTGGTGATCTCATCGCGCTTCGCCGACATCTTCCGCGGCAACTCCGGCAAGGCCGGACTCGTCGCCGCTCAGGTGGAGCAGGCCGACGTCGAACTCCTGTGGAAGCGTCTCGACGCCGAGCCGGGTCTCGAAGTCACCGTCAGCCTCGAGGACATGACCGCCACGGCGGGGGACCTCGTGGTCCCGATCCAGGTGGACGACTACACCCGCTGGCGTCTCATGGAGGGTCTCGACGACATCGGCCTCACGCTTCGACAGACCGATGCGATCGACGCCTACGAGGCCGAGCGGCCGTCGTTCAAGCCCGCGACGTTGTAGCCCGCACGACTCGATCGACACCCGCCCCGACGCCGCATGCCGGTCGTCGAGGCGGGTGTCTCGCGTCGCGACCTTCTGCGACCGCCGCTGTGAATTTCCCGAAGTCGGTGTGACGCAACGAATGATGTCTCTACGGTGTGACGTAGCTGACACGATCGGTCGGCGTGATCCGCGGAGGTTTGGATGAACAAAGCAGAACTCGTCGAGGAACTCACCAAGCGCCTCGACTCCGATCGGAAGACGGCGACTGCGGCCGTCGAGCAGCTGATCGACACGATCGTTCGGGCCGTGCACAAGGGCGAGAGCGTCACGATCACCGGCTTCGGCGTGTTCGAGAAACGCGCGCGAGCGGCGCGTGTCGCACGCAATCCGCGGACTGGGGAGACGGTGCGGGTCGAGGCGACGCAGGTCCCGTCATTCCGCCCCGGAGCCCAGTTCAAGGCCATCGTCGCAGGCGAACAGTCGATCACCGACGACCAGCCCGCGGTGAAACGCGCATCGCCGGAACCGGAGGCGAAGCGCCCTGCGAAGAAGGCCGCCGCCAGAAAGACGGCAGCCAAGAAGACCGCAGCGAAGAAGACCGCGGCCAAGAAGACGGCGGCGAAGAAGACTGCAGCGAAGAAGACTGCGGCCAAACGCTGACGTCGGGTCAGGCGATGGGGCTGGGGAAGTGATCCACCGCCACCAACGAATCGCCGCGCAACGTCAGCACCCACATGCTGCCCTTGCGATTGCGTGACGCGGGCAGGGCGACGCCGTCGCGGCGAGCCCAGCGCTCGAGAACCGGCGGAATGACCTTCCCCTGGCTGCACACCGCGTGGACGGGACCGTCGTGCGACGCGATCGACGTGAGTCTGCCGAACGATGCGTCGGGGTCGTCCGCGTACGCCTCCTCGGTGAGCAGCGGCTCCACCTCGATGTCGGCGCGGATCGTGTCGGCAAACGGTTCCAGGGTCTGAATGCACCGCAGCCGGTCGGCGGCGTGCAGGCGGTGAGCGCCGAACAGGCCGAGCAGATCGACGAGTGCGTCGGCTTGGCGTCGCCCCTGCGCCTCCAGCGGGCGCTGGCGGTCGTCGCCGGTGAACCGCGCTCGTCGCCCCGCCTTCGCGTGCCGGACCAGGAGCATCGTCCGGAGTCCGACGATCGGTTCGGACGCGAACTCGTGGAGCACCCGACGATCGGCTGAGTAGCTGACGAGGGCCGTGGCCTGCTCCACGCCGACCCACCGCAACTCGTCGCACTCGTGGTTGGGGACGAACTCGCCGCCGGTCGCGGCGACGGCCCAGTACCCGACCTTCTTCTGGGCGCCCGAGTTCAAGAGGTACTCGACGGTGCACAAGCGGCGACCCATCCGGATCTCATAGCCTGTCTCCTCGACGATCTCGCGCGCCGCCGTCGCGACCAGCAATTCACCCGACTCGGCTTTGCCCTTGGGCAGGGACCAGTCGTCGTAGCGGGGACGATGCACGATCGCCACCTCCACGCCGACCTCGGCATGCCGCCAGAGAACGCCTCCGGCGGCCCACACGACTCTCCGTGGAGAACTCATCCGGCCGGATTCGGCTCCATGTGGTGGCGCGTTCGCTGCGCCATCTGACGCTGATGGTCGCGGACCTGCTCACCCGCGGCCGGCCGTGCCTCCCATGCACCCTCGGCGCGCAGTTCCCAGCATCGTGTTCGAGGATCCATCGCGGAGTCGAAGATGTCCTGAAGATCGGCGACGAGACGCTGGTCGCGCACCTGGACCATCACCTCGACGCGTCGGTCCAGATTGCGGTGCATCATGTCCGCACTGCCGATCCAGTACTCGTCCTGCGCGCCGAAGTGCAGGATGCGGGAGTGCTCCAGGAACTGGCCGAGAATCGAGCGGACGACGATGTTGTCGCTGATCCCGGGCACACCCGGCTTCAGCGCACAGATCCCGCGGACCATCACGTCCACCGGAACGCCTGCCTGCGACGCGCGGTACAGCGCGTCGATGACCTTCTCGTCGACCAACGCGTTGGCCTTGAGCTGCACGCGGGCACGCGTGTCCCCGGCCTGGAGCGCGGCGATCTCCCCGTTGATCCGTTCGATGATGCCCTTGCGGATGCCCGCGGGCGCCACCAGCAGATTGCGGTAGTCCTGCTTGCGGGAGTACCCGGTCAACGTGTTGAACAGGTCCGTGAGGTCCGCTCCGACCTCGGGCGCCGCGGTGAAGAGGCCCACGTCCTCGTACAGCCGAGCGGTCTTGGGGTTGTAGTTGCCGGTGCCGATGTGGCAGTAGCGGCGCAGCGTGGATCCTTCGCGACGGACCACGAGGCAGGTCTTGCAGTGGGTCTTGAGGCCGACGAGACCGTAGACCACGTGGACGCCGGCCTGCTCCAGCTTGCGGGCCCACTTGATGTTCGCCTGCTCGTCGAAGCGGGCCTTCAGCTCCACCAGCGCCACGACCTGCTTGCCCGCCGCAGCGGCGTCGATCAGCGCGTTCACGATGGGGGAGTCGCCGGAGGTCCGGTACAGCGTCTGCTTGATGGCGAGCACCTGCGGATCGGCCGCGGCCTGCTCGATGAACCGCTGGACGCTCGTCGAGAACGAGTCGTACGGGTGATGCACCAGCACGTCGCCGTCGCGGAGCGTGGAGAAGATGCTCTTGGGCGTCTCGCGCTCGCCGAAGGCCGGGTGCGTCTTGGGGACGAACGGGCGTACCTTCAGGCTCGGTCGGTCGATGCCGT
>JASLJL010000455.1 GCA_030152405.1 Gordonia sp. (in: high G+C Gram-positive bacteria)
CGCGGCGACGAGAGCCGAATCGCCGCGCAGTACTCGTACCTGCCGAGCTGGTTGTCGTTCGTCGCCGATCGACAGGCCGCCGCCGACGCCGGGCGCGCCCTGGTGACGGCCGTGCACGATCGATGGCTCACCAAACCCGCCGACCACCGTCCGCAATTGTTCGTCTACGGCGAGAGCCTCGGGACGCAGGCGGGCGAGGGCGCGTTCGACGGTCTCGCCGACATCCGCGACACCGTCGACGGGGTGCTGTGGGTGGGGCCGCCGAACTCGAACCCGTTGTGGCGCAGTCTCACCGATCGCCGCGACCCGGGGACGCCGGAGACGGAGCCGACGTACGCCGACGGTCTGGTGGTTCGATTCGCGAACAACGCCGCGGGCATCATTCGCAATCCGCGAGAGTGGCTGTCGCCGCGTGTGCTCTACCTCCAGCACCCGTCCGACCCGGTCGTCTGGTGGTCCACCGACCTGCTGTTCTCCGAACCGGATTGGCTCGCCGAGCGGACCGCCGCCGACGCCTCCGCGATGCGGTGGTATCCGATCGTCACGTTCTGGCAGGTCAGCGCTGATCTCGGCAACGCCGCCGGCGTCCCCGACGGGCACGGACACAACTACGGGACGCAGATCCTCGACGGGTGGATCGCGGTGACGCATCCGGCTGGATGGACCGACGCGGACACCCAGCGGATTCGCGACTCCCTCCACGAACTTCGAGGACATGACGGGCCGGAGAAGTAGCCGTCGTCTGGCGGATCGTCTCGTCGTACGACCGGATGAGGTCCGCGTTCTGGCTGGGTATCCTCGGTTCGCCTCGTCAGAGACAGTTACGATGGCGACTCCACGATCCGAATCGAACAGGACCGACCATGACTCACCCGCCACAGAACCCCGGCGACCCGAACGCCCAGCCTGATCCGTTCGGCGAGACGCAGTTCGGTCAGCCGCTGAGCCTCGACAAGAATCAGCCGCAGAGTCCGCCTTCGGCGTACGGTGCGCCGCAGGGCCAGCCGCAGTACGGGCAGCAGCCGCCGGTCTACGGGCAGCCCGCCTTCGGCCAGCAGCCGGGTGGTTACGCCCAGCAGCCGCAATTCGGTCAGAACCCGTACGCTGCTACCGGCTTTCCGCAAGCCGGCGATCCCGGGACACTGAATCTTCCCTGGTACGGAATCGGCTTCGCCGACGCGGTGCGACGCGTCTTCCAGAAGTACGCACGATTCGACGGTCGCGCCGGCCGCGGCGAGTACTGGTGGTGGGTACTGGCAAACTTCGCGGTCATCGCCGTCTCGTACGCCGTCATCGGCGTCGGCCTCGCGGCAGGCGGCGATACCGCCGGGGGTGTCATCGCAGGCATCGTGGGACTCTTCCTGCTCGTCTGGACCCTTGGGGTGCTTGTGCCCACGATCGCTGTGGCAGTTCGTCGGCTCCACGACGCCGGCTACAGCGGTTGGATGTACCTCATCGGTTTTGTTCCGATCGTCGGTGGAATCGTGCTGATCGTGTTCCTGTGCATGGACAGCAAGCCGGAAGGTGCCCGCTTCGACGAGAATCGTTGATTCTTCGCCATCGGGATCAAGGGACCGTGCCCATTCTGCAATCGGCGCCATAGATGATTCCTGTGTCCGGGTACCATCACCTCGCCTCGACACGAACTGCTCGTGTACTTGTCGCCGCTCTTCGACAACACGGGTCGCATGCAGGGGTGGCACGACAAGGCCGCCAACGACCTGGTGATCATCGGCTCCTGACGCCGCTGAATCGGTCACCGAGCGCCGAGACCTTCCGGGTCTCGGCGCTCGGCGTTTGAGCGGAGACGATCCCGTAGATGGACAGCCGTCCAGTCATTTGTCCACAAAATGGATCGCCGAGCAATATCGTGGAGCCCATGACTCTGCGCGTCGTGGAATGGTCCACCGGAACGGTCGGCCGACATGCGATCACCGGAATCGACGCTCACCCCGACCTGGAGCTGGTCGGCGTATGGGTGTCGGATCCGGCGAAGGTGGGGAAGGACGCGGGGCGTCTCGCGGGTCTCGACCGGGACCTCGGAATCGTCGCCACCGACGACAAGGCTGCGCTGCTTGCATTGAAACCGGATGCGATCGTGCACACCGCGATGACCGACGACCGGGTGGCCGAGGCGATCGCCGATCTGACGTCCTTCGTCGCCGCCGGAGTGAACGTGGTGTCGTCCGGTCCGGTGATCCTGCAGTTTCCATACGGCGTCCTGCCGGATTCAATGATCGAGTCCATCGAGAACGCGGCGCAGACGGGTGGGGCGAGCCTGCACGTCAACGGCATCGACCCGGGATTCGCCAACGACGTCCTGCCGCTGTCGATGACGAGTCTGTCGCAGCAGATCGACGAGATCCGCTGCCTGGAGATCGCCGACTACTCCACCTACTACCAGCCGGTCGTGATGTCCGAGCTGTTCGGATTCGGGAAGCCGCTCGATCACACGCCCATGCTGTTGACGCCGGGTGTCCTGTCCCTCGCGTGGGGGAGCGTCGTCCGGCAGATCGCGGCCGGACTCGGCGTCACGTTGGACGAGCCGCTCGTGGAACGTCATGAGAAGGTGGCCGCCGAGACGGACGTCGACACCGTCTCCGTTCAGATCCCCGCCGGAACGATGGCCGCGCTTCACTTCGAGGTGGTCGGGCAGGTCGACGGCGTCGACCGGGTGATCCTGGAGCATTACACCCGCACTCACCCCGACCAGTGCCCGCAGTGGCCACGACCGAACGAGGGCGACGGCTGCTACCGGATCATCGTCAGCGGCGAACCCCACATGACCGTCGAGATGACCCACCACGGACGCGACGGCGACCACAACGTTTCGGGCATGATCGTGACGGCCCAGCGTCTGGTGAACGCGGTGCCCGCGGTCGTCGCCGCCGAGCCTGGTCTGGTCACGGCGCTCGACATGCCGCTCGTGACCGGTCGAGGGTTGGTCACGCGCTGAGCTGCGGGCTATTGTCCGACCTGTGGTGGATCTGAACAAGGAACCGAGCGAGTCGTCGAACGACGACGACTGGGCTGCGTACGACGTCACCCAGGTCGGTCCGATTCCACAGCCCGATCTGCCTGCGGCACACATGGACGGCCCGCCCGCGTATGCGCCGACCCCCGACAGCCAGACGCCTCCATACGCGCAACCTCCGATGTATCAGCAGCCGGTCGGCATGTATCAACCGCAGATGCCGTACGGCGGGTACGGGATGATGCAGGGACCGCCGCCCCCGACGTCGCAGGCGTCGGCGATCGTCTCACTCGTCATCAGTTCCCTGATGGTGTTCGGCTGCTACACGACACTGATCGGCCTCGCGCCGTTCGTGTTCAGCATCCTGTCCCTGTCGAAGGGGAACAACGTCGCGACCATCTGGATGTCGGGTCAGCACGACCTCGCTCGTCTGAACGCGGACGAGGCGCAGAAGTGGGCGCGGTGGGCGTGGATCAGCATGGCCATCGGCGTCGGCGTGGTGATCCTCGCGATCATCATCGGCGTCGCGGTGATGGTGGCGCTCGACACGTGAACGTCTCAGGCGCGGGAGGCGCGGTGACCGGGCTGCGCTGGGTGCGGCCCGCCGTCGTCGGAGGCTGCGCCGTCGCTGCGGCGACGGTCATCTGGTTCGCCGACCCGACGACGCCCGGCGGTCTGCTGCCGCCCTGCCCGACCAATGCGCTGTTGCACGTCAACTGTCCCGGGTGCGGGATGACGCGCGCGGTCTACTCGTTGATGCACGGCGACGTCGCGGCTGCGATGCACTACAACGCTGTCGGGGTGATCGGTCTCGTGCTGGCCGCCACGGCGATGTTCGTCGGATGGCTCCGTCGTCGATTGGGCCTCGGCGCGCCGAGCTGGTGGAACACGCGGATCGTGATCGCGACTGCGGTGGTCGTGACCCTGGCCTGGTTCGTGATCCGCAACATCCCGGTCGAGCCGTTCGTCGGCCTGAAAGTCTGACCGCTCAGTACTGCACGCCGCTGAGATTGCGGGCGTAGGCGACGCGGTTGTAGACGTCCATGACGTTCGACGGGTCGTACACCGGGACCGACGTCGTATGCATGAATCCGCCGCTGGTCACGGTGACCTGTACGAAGCCCGTCGTCCGACGTTCCTTCGCGAGTAGGAAGAAGAGGCTGAACACGCAGACGACGAATGCGCCGACGACCGCACAGACGATCGCCCAGGTGGGGATCTCCTCCGACGTGTGAGACATGTCGGTGACGTGCCAGGATGCGCCGGCGATCGGTGCAGTTCCCATCGGGGTGACGATCTGCGTCTGCGTGCAGGAGATGTCGCCGATCGCGACCAGCTGCGGAGCGGGCGGCTGGGCCTGGAAGCCGTTGTTCTCCCACGGATTCGGCGGGTACGGGCTGGTCATGGCGGCTATCGTACGGCCTGCGCCGGTCCGAGCGGGCGACTGCCCGTTCAGAGCGGCCAGTTGTGAACCGGCTCGCCTTCGTGCATGAGGGTCTTGTAGTCGAGCAGCATGCCGTGCAGAGCCTGCTGTCGCGACTCTCCGGCCTCCTCGCGGGCGAGGACGGCGCGGCGCTGCCACACCGAGCCGGTCTGCTTGGTGACACAGCGGCCCTCGATCACGCCGAGGTAGCGGCGCTTCGCCTTCTCCGACACCCCGAACGACGTGAGTCCCTTCTCCGCCAGCGGCAACAGCCTGCGGAGGGTCAGCTCGTCGGGACTCACCCAGCCGATGTTCGGCCAGTACAGCTGCGAGTCGAGGCCCCACTGCGCGCCAGCCGCGAGGTTCTCGCGGGCCGCGTCGAACGACATCTGCGACCACAGGGGTCTATCGGCTTCGACGAGACCGCGCACCACGCCGTAATAGAACGCCGAGTTCGCCATGATGTCGACGACCGTCGGGCCCGCGGGGAGCACGCGGTTCTCCACACGCAGGTGGGCCTTGCCGTCCACGACGTCGTAGACGGGCCGATTCCACCGGTACACGGTGCCGTTGTGGAGCCGCAGTTCGTCGAGCTCGGGGGTGCGTCCCGCGTCGAGTTCGTCGAGGGGATCGACGTCGGTCGACACCGGCAGCAGGGCCGGGAAGTAGCGGGTGTTCTCCTCGAACAGGTCGAAGATCGTGTTGATCCAGCGCTCGCCGAACCACACCCGGGGTCGGACGCCCTGATTCCGCAGTTCGAGTGGACGCGTGTCGGTCGCCTGCTCGAACACGGGGATGCGCGTCTCATGCCAGAGGGCCTTGCCGGCGAGGAACGGCGAGTTGCCGGCGAGCGCCACCTGGATGCCCGCGATCGCCTGTGCAGCGTTCCAGTGCGCCGCGAAGTTCTCCGGCGCCACCCGCAGGTGGAGTTGGAGCGACGTGCACGCAGCTTCCGGCAGGATCGTGTCGGTCGTGGTCAGCAGACGTTCGCCGCTCAGCCGCTCCGACAGCGGCACCCCCGGGATGTCGAGTTCCAGATCCTCGCCGCGTGCGGCGAAGATCTGGTCGTTGAGCAGGCCGTACCGCGGATTGGTCGAGATCCACTGACCGGCGAAGTGCTCGTGTCGCAGGGTCGGCAGCATGCCGATCATCAACAGGTGATTGCCGGTGGACGCGGCCCTCGTCTCGGCGCGGTTCAGCGACGTCCGGAGCATCTGTTCCAGGCTCACGGTGTCGCCTCCGACGAACGGACGGGGCGACACGTTGATCTCGATGTTGAACTGGCCGAGCTCGGTCTGGAAGTCGGGGTCGGCGATCGCCTCCAGCACGCGGGTGTTGGCCATCGCGGGCTCGGCGGTCTCATCGATCAGATTGAGCTCCACCTCCATGCCCAGGAGCGGTTCGGGCGGACGGCCGTGATCGGTGAAGAGGCCGTCGGACAGCATCCGCGCGATCGCATCGGTGCCCTTCGACACCTGCGATCGGAAGCGCACCCGATCGGCGCCACTGAACTTCTGATGATCGACTTCGGCGCCCATGGAGACATCGTGCCGTAAACGGTCGTGACAGATGCGTCGATTCACGCCCTGGGCAACTGAATCCGCACGGACCCCGGGCCTGTGCGCGAACACGTGCCCTGGGCGTCCACATGCCGCGGGCGCCGGTGACGACAACACGAATAGCATGAACGACATGTCGATGACCGCGGATCTGCACGTGCACACTCACTTCTCCGACGGCACGGATTCGCCCGACGAACTGTTCGCGGCGGCGCACGCGGCAGGGCTGACGACGATCGGCCTCACCGACCACGACACGTCCAAGGGCTGGGACCCCGTGGCGGCCGCCGTCCCGAAGGGGATGCGGGTGCTTCCCGGCGCCGAGTTCTCGACGAAGCACCCGGCCCCCGACGGATCGCTGGTGTCCGTCCACCTGCTGGGATACCTGTTCGACCCGACCTCGCCGGCCATCGTGGCGGAATGGCAGCGCATGAAGGACGACCGCCGTCTCCGGGGCGAGCGGATCGTCGAGAAGCTCATCGCGGCCGATTACAAGATCGACCTCGAACGGGTGCGGGAGATCGCCGGCCCGAGCAACATCGGCAGGCCCCACATCGCGCGGGCGCTCGTCGAGGCCGGCGTCATCGAGACCGTCGGAGACGCGTTCAGCGGTCTCCTCGACGACGACGGCGACTTCTACGTCGCGCTGCGCTCCACGTCGCTGATCGAAGGCATCACGATGATCACTCAGGCCGGGGGAGTGCCCGTCGTCGCCCACCCGCGCGCTCGCGCGGCGGCGAGCGTGCTGACCGCCGACGTTCTCGAGGAACTCGCCGACCGCGGACTCCAGGGCATCGAGGTCCGCCACCCGGATCACGACGACGCCGCGCGCGCCGAACTCGGCGGGATCGCGACCGGCCTGCGGCTCCTGCAGACCGGATCGAGCGACTACCACGGCGGCAACAAGACCCTGGTCATCGGACAGGAGCGCACCTCCGACGACGTCGTCGACACGATCATCGAACGCGGCGCCGTCGCACCTTTCGTCGGCTGACGGCCATGGGACCGAGAGACCGAGTCGACGCCGCGCAGACCCGTGCCGCGGTGCTCGCCGTCGCCGACTGGCTGCTCGACGAGACGTCGCCGACTCCGCCGCGCCCCGCTCTCGCCGCGGCGGTGCGCACCACCGCGCGAACCGTCGCGCAGGACGCCCCCGGCAACTCCGTCGAACTGCGGGTGCCGCCGTTCGTCGCCGTGCAATGCATCGAAGGCGTCCGGCACACGCGTGGAACCCCGCCGAACGTCGTCGAGACGACGCCCCGCACGTGGCTGCTGCTGGCGACCGGCCTCGCGCAGTTCGACGACGCCGTCGAGACCCACGACGTCAGCGTCTCCGGGCATCGGGCGGCAGACGTGGCGGCGTTCCTGCCCGTCGTGCCCCTCAAGCGCTGACGTCGGGTGTGACGTTGCCGGTCGAACTTCGTTCCACCAGGTGGCGGAAGGTACGCTTGGGAAACGCCCGTCCAGCCCACGAAATCGGAGCGTCGCATCGTGACTGACCTGTCGATCCACTCTCGCAACCTGCTGGATTCTCAGCAGCCAGATGACGTCTCGGAGAACGAGCCCCGCGAGGAATGCGGAGTGTTCGGCGTCTGGGCGCCCGGCGAGGACGTCGCCAAGTTGACCTACTACGGGCTCTACGCTCTGCAGCACCGCGGCCAGGAGGCGGCGGGCATCGCAGTCGGCGACGGCGCGCAGGTCCTGGTGTTCAAGGATCTCGGCCTGGTCAGTCAGGTGTTCGACGAGCAGACGCTCGCGTCGATGGTCGGTCACGTCGCCGTCGGCCACTGCCGCTACTCGACCACCGGATCCACCACGTGGGAGAACTCCCAGCCCATCTTCCGGCACACGGATGCGGGCAGCGGCGTCGCGCTCGGGCACAACGGCAACCTCGTCAACACCGCGGAACTGGCCGCTCGCGCCCGCGACCTCGGTCTGTACGGGCCGTCCGAACGCGCGGCCGCCTCGTCCGACTCGGACGTCGTCGGCGCACTCCTCGCACACGGCGCGGCGGACAAGACGCTCGAGCAGGCCGCCGTCGAGCTGCTGCCCAGCCTCAAGGGCGCCTTCTGCCTCACCTTCCAGGACGAGAACACCCTGTACGCGGCGCGCGATCCGCACGGTGTCCGCCCGCTGTCGCTCGGCCGCCTCGATCGCGGTTGGGTCGTCGCCTCGGAGACCGCGGCGTTCGACATCGTCGGCGCGTCGTTCGTTCGCGACATCGAGCCGGGCGAGCTGCTCGCCATCGACAGCAACGGTGTCCGGAGCACTCGGTTCGCCGAGGCGACGCCGAAGCTGTGCGTGTTCGAGCACGTGTACCTCGCTCGCCCCGACAGCGTGATCCACGGGCGTTCGGTGCACTCGGCGCGGGTGGACATCGGTCGGCGCCTCGCCCGTGAACAGCCTGCCGTCGGCGATCTCGTCATCCCCGTGCCCGAGTCCGGAACTCCCGCGGCGGTCGGCTTCGCGCAGGAGTCGGGCATCCCCTACGGCCAGGGCCTGATGAAGAACGCGTACGTCGGGCGCACGTTCATCCAGCCGTCGCAGACCATCCGCCAGCTCGGCATCCGACTCAAGCTGAATCCGCTCCGCGAAGTGATCCGCGGTCAGCGACTCGTCGTGGTCGACGACTCGATCGTCCGCGGCA
>JASLJL010000116.1 GCA_030152405.1 Gordonia sp. (in: high G+C Gram-positive bacteria)
CCGTGGTGGACCGCTGCCGTCCCGGCCGACCGCGCGGTGCTTCCCGGACCCGTGGTGACCGAGACCGACGCGGCACTCCTGGCAGATCTGCTCGACGCCGACCTCGCGAGCGCGGTCTGCCGGGCCGTGCCGCTCGGTCAGGGACGCCCGGTGGACGCCGACGAGGCGGAGGCCGTCGGGTTCGCGGCGTTCACCGGGCGACCGGTCGTCGGCCGGATGATGCTGCACGACCGTCTCACCGTGGCAGTCGAGACGGACGGGATCGAGCGCCACGTCGACGTCGGACACTGGGTGGACGACGCGGGCACCGTGCACTCTGTAGGTTGGACACGTGATGGCGCCGTTCACCATTGACCACCGCGTGACCGATTCGATCACGTCGGGTCGTCACGAACCGTGGACGTCCCTCATGCAGTTCGTCACCGTCTGGGGCGACACGTTGACACTCGCTCTCATCGTGATCGGCGTCTTCGTGCTGTCGTGGCTCGCGGGCCGCATCGACTTCGCCGTGCTCATCGTCGTGGGTTCACTCACCGGCTACGGCCTCATGGTGCTGTTGAAACTGATCTTCTCCCGCGACCGCCCGCCGGTGGAGGACAGGCTGATCGACGTCGGCGGCGCCTCGTTCCCGTCCGGTCACGCCATGATGTCGATGATCGTCTACGGGCTCGCCGCGGTCATCGCGCACCGCGTGTATCCGCGTGTACGACGCCACGTCTGGTGGCTGGCGGCGGCGCCCCTGCTGATCGCGGCGATCGGTTTCAGTCGCATCTACCTCGGAGTCCACTGGTTCAGCGACGTGATGTTCGGGTGGCTGTTCGGCGCGATCTGGGTGACCGTGTGCGTCGCCGTGCACGTGCGCGGATCGCGCAGACGACAGGCCCGACGTGCAGCGCCCCGCGGCCAGTCGACGGACAGCGCGGCCCGGATGGCGAGTCTCTCCAGCTGACCGACGGCGTCGCTCGACGAGCGGAGGCGACTGGCTCAGTCCAAACCCTCTTGAGCGCCGCGGGAGCCGCGCTTGACCGCGGCCTGTTGAACCGCGACGAGTGCGGTGCCGAGAACGCCGACGCCCAGGCCCACCAGACACACGGTGAGGGCGCGGTCGCCGCCCAGATCGCCGAGCCAGACGACGAGCGTCGCGACCAGCCAGGCGGCCATTCCGACGACGATCACCGGACCCGGGGCGCGGAGTCGAGCGGGAAGCTCGGGGATCGGTGTCTCATCGGCCATGGTCACAGGGTAGCTTTTCTCCAGTGGTGCGCATTTCGCGCACCGACGTTCCTGCATCCGTTGCGCGAAGGGTGAACTGATGACCGATGCCGCTGGAAAGCCGGCCGGTGGTGTGCTGGACCGCTACTTCAAGATCTCCGAACGAGGGTCCACGATCGCCAGGGAGGTGCGCGGCGGGCTCGTCACGTTCTTCGCGATGGCGTACATCGTCGTCCTGAACCCGATCATCATCGGCGGCGAGCACAACACCGACGCCGCCGGGAACTTCCTCGATCCCACCCAGGTGACGGCCGTGACGGCCCTCGTCGCCGGTGTCATGTCGGTGCTGTTCGGCGTGATCGCGAACTTCCCGTTCGCGTTCGCCGCGGGTCTCGGCATCAACAGCCTGCTCGCGGTGACGATCGCCCCGCAGATGAGCTGGCCCGCGGCGATGGGCCTCGTCGTCATCGACGGCATCATCATCGTGATCCTCGGTCTCACCGGCGTGCGGACCGCGGTGTTCAACGCCGTCCCGAAGGAGCTCAAGGCGGCGATCGCCGCAGGCATCGGCGCGTTCATCGCCCTCGTGGGGTTGGCCAACGCAGGCTTCGTCACGCACGGTCCGGAGCACGGCCCGCCGGTCAGCCTCGGCGTCGACGGCTCGATCGCGACCGTTCCCACCCTGCTGTTCTGCATCGGCGTGCTGCTGATGGGCGTCCTCGTGGTCCGCAAGGTTCCGGGCGGGCTGCTGCTGGGCATCGTCGTCATGACGATCGTGTCGATCATCGTCGAAGCCGTCCTCGATCTGAAGACGGGCGAGCAGGGCGGCTGGTCGATGAACGTTCCGAAGCTGCCCGACGGCGTCGGCGGAGTCCCCGACTTGTCGCTGGTCGGCGACGTCGACCTGTTCGGCGCCTTCACCGGAGCTTTCGAGCACGTCAGCATCCTGATCGCCTGCGTCTTCGTGTTCAGCCTCGTGCTGTCGAACTTCTTCGACGCGATGGGCACCATGACGGGCCTCGGCAAGGAGGCCGGCCTCACCGACAAGGACGGCAACCTGCCGGGCATCGGCAAGGCCCTGGCCGTCGAGGGTGTCGGCGCCGTCGCAGGCGGTGTCGCGTCGTCGTCGTCGAACACCGTGTTCGTCGAGTCGTCGTCGGGCATCGCCGAAGGCGCCCGCACCGGCCTGGCCAACGTCGTCACCGGTGTGCTGTTCCTCGCCGCGATGTTCTTCACGCCGCTGTACAAGATCGTCCCGATGGAAGCCGTCGCACCGGCGCTCATCGTCGTCGGCGCGCTGATGATGGCCCAGATCAAGGACATCGACTTCTCGCGGTTCGACTACGCTCTGCCCGCGTTCCTGACGATCGTCGTCATGCCGTTCACGTACTCGATCGCGAACGGTCTCGGCGTCGGCTTCATCGCATGGGTCGTCATGCAGTCCGCTCGTGGCAAGTTCCGTTCCGTGCACCCGTTGCTGTGGGCGGTCGCGATCCTGTTCGTCGTCTACTTCGCGCGCGGTCCGATCGAGAACCTCATCAATTGACCGGCTGCTAGAAGAACGTGCCGGGGAACGGAGCGCGCGCCGCGGCGAACATCCGCGCGAGCAGTCGAACGGCGGAGGCGTCGCCGTCGATGCGGCCCGCCGCCGCGAGCTCACGGGCGTCGACCCCGCCGAGATAGAGGCTCGACAGCACCGAGATGTCGAGCCTCACGTCGGCCGGTTCGTCGGTGCGCGTCACCGTCGCCCGTCCGTCCACCACGCGGAGTTCGTAGCGTCCCGCGCGATCGGAGTAGCCGTCGGCGACGTCGAGGACCAGGGACCCGTCGGCGTCGAACGTCCGACGTCGGAGTGCGTCGGCGACATCGAGGATGGAGACCCACAGCGTGTCCGGTCGGCCGGTCACCGTGACGGCCCGCTGGTCGGTCAACGCATGCGGCAGGGCGTCGTCCACCGGTAGTCGAGCGTGCACAGACGTGGTCAGGTCGAGGCCGGTCAGCACCCGCCACAGGTCGTCGTGCGCCTGGTCGGTCACCGCGACCACTTCCTCCACCGTCGCCACATGATCACGGGAGTCGGTGCGGAACGACGCGTAGCCGTCGTCGTGCAGCAGATAGTGCAGGCCTGAGATCTGCGGATCTCGGGGCCGGCCCCAATCGCCGAACACCGTGGGCCACCACCACTCCGGGCGTCCGATGGCGCCGGGTGTGCCGGCCGCCCACCGTGCGTGAATGCCCGGCACCCGCTCGCTGACCTCCTCCGGCGTCGCGAACCTGACGCGGGAGTCGGCCGGGGCGGGAGTGCGGAACGCGGCCGCGCTCGGCGAGATCTGCACCGTGTGCGCGAACGTGGCGGGACCGAATCCGAATCGTTCGTAGATGGTGGCCTCCGACGCCGTCAGGATCGCGATCGGGTGACCCGCGGTCCGCCAGGCGGTCCACTGGGCGTCGATCATGCTGCGCAGCAGGCCGCGACGTCGGTGCGTCGGTGCCACCGACACCCACGACAGTCCCGCGGTCTCCACGACCTCGCCTCCCGGAAGAGTGACGGGCAGGACGAAGAACACGGAGAACGCGACCACCCGATGGTCGTCGCGGACGACGATCGCGGCATCGTCCGGGAACTGGGTGTGGAACACTCCCGCCTGCTCGTCGGTGAGCGGAGCAGGTGAGCTGAACGCTCGCGCGTCCAGGGCGAAGATTTGT
>JASLJL010000493.1 GCA_030152405.1 Gordonia sp. (in: high G+C Gram-positive bacteria)
TGCGCACGATCAACAAGCTCGCGCTGCCCGACTGGATGCTCACCGCGACCGCCGACGACGCCCCCGAGACGGCGTCGGAGCGTCGTTTCGACTCGATTCAGCCGCGCGCTCGTGGTCTGCGCACCGCGATCGCCACGCTCAAGGAACGGCGCCGGGCGGCTAAGGCGTGAGGATCGGGCAGCGGGGCCCAGGCGCGTTCGCGAGGCGACGGTCGAGCGTGTGGAGCGGTGCATTCAGGAGTTCTGCCGCAGCGACAGAAGCTCCGTCGTACATTGTCATCGTGTCGCGCAGCTCCCACTAGGGCGCGGCGTCGACGGGAGGCTCGTCGGCCGTGCCTGTCGCACTGACCGATGCGAGGAGTTCGCGCACGGCCATGGCACGGCGATATGACGCGCCTTCGAGAGCGTCGAGTGCGCACTCCGGATCGGCAGGCGGGCCGAGGTGGGTGCATCCGCGGGGGCAGTCGTCGATGGCCTCGCGCAGGTCGTCGAAAGCGTCGACGATCTGATCCGGCGTGACGTGCGCAAGGCCGAAGGAGCGGATGCCAGGGGTGTCGACCACCCACCCGCGACCGTCGGGCAGGGGGAGTGCTACCGATTGCGTCGACGTGTGTCGACCTTTGCCGACTCCCGACACCACTCCGGTCGCCCGGTCGGCGTCGGGGACGAGCCGGTTCACCAGCGTCGACTTGCCGACCCCCGAATGCCCGATCAGTGCCGTTAGTTTGTGGTCGAGCACCGACCACAGTTCGTCGAGCGGATCGTCGCGACCGGCGACGATCACCGGTAGATCGAGATCGGCGAAGTGCGACGCGAACTCGGCAGGCGCGGCGAGGTCGGACTTCGTGAGACACAGGACCGGAGACAAGCCGCCCGCATACGCGGCGGCCAGAGCCCGCTCGACGAATCCGGTGCGCGGCGGCGGGTCGGCGAGAGCGGTGACGATCAGCAGTTGGTCGGCGTTGCCGACGACGATCCGCTCGTACGGGTCGGTGTCGTCTGCGGTACGGCGCAACACCGTGGTGCGGTCCTCCACTCGGACGATGCGGGCGAGGGTGTCGGTGCGTCCGGATAGATCGCCGACCACACCGACCCGGTCTCCGACGACGATCGGCGTCCGGCCCAGTTCCCTGGCGCGCATGGCGACGATCCGACGGTCCGGATCGTCGTCGAGCACACATCCCCACCGTCCGCGATCGACGGACACGACCATCGCGGTCTCCGCGTCGGCGTGTGCGGGGCGGGTCTTGGTGCGCGGACGGGTTCCTCTGCCGGGACGGATCCGAACATCCGACTCGTCGTACGCCTGAGCGCTCTTGTTCTTCGCGGAGCGACTCAAGAGGCGGTCCCGGCCATCGTCTCCCACATCGACACGAAGTCGGGCAGGGTCTTCGACGTGGTGGCGACGTTCTCGATCTCGACGCCGGGGACTCGCAAGCCGAGGAGTGAGCCGGCGGTCGCCATGCGGTGGTCGGCGTAGGTCCGCCAGACTCCCGCGTGCAACGGGGCGCCGGTGATGACGAGCCCGTCGTCGGTCTCGCGGCAGTCGCCGCCGAGTCGGTTGATCTCCGCGGTGAGCGCCGCCAGCCGGTCGGTCTCGTGGCCGCGCAGATGGGCGATGCCACGAAGCGTGGACGTTCCGTGGGCCAGTGCGGTGAGCGCGGCGATCGTCGGCGTCAGCTCCCCGACGTCGCGCAGGTCCGCGTCGATCGGCGAGAGGACGTCCGGGCCGGTGACGGTGAGCAGTCCGTCGTCGCCGCGTGAGGTGACGGCGCCCATGCGTTCGAGGACGTCGACGATCTCCGCTCCCGGCTGGGTGGTGGTGGCGGGCCAGCGCGGGACGCTGACCCGTCCGCCGGTGGCCGCTGCTGCGGCGAGGAACGCGGCGGCGTTGGAGAGGTCGGGTTCGATCGCCCAGTCGACAGCCTTGATCGGGCCGGGAAGAACAGTCCACAACGTGTTGTCCGGTGCGGCTTCCACTTGGACCCCCGCCGTGCGCAACATGTCGACTGTCATGTCGATGTGGGGCATCGACGGCACGGGCGCGCCGGAGTGTGTGATCTGCACTCCGTCGGTGAAGCGTGCCGCCGAGAGCAGCAGCGCCGACACGAATTGCGACGACGCCGACGCGTCGATCGTGACGGGTCCGCCCGGCACCGCACCCGTCCCGTGGACGGTGAAGGGCAGGGAGTCCCCGTCGATCGAGACGCCGAGATCGCGGAGAGCGTCGAGCACGGTGTGCAGTGGCCGCGATCGAGCCTGCTCGTCTCCGTCGAATGCCGCGTCGCCGGTCGCGAGAGCGGCGGTGACCGGCAGGAATCGCATCACCGTGCCCGCGAGACCGCAGTCGACCGAGCCGCCGTGCAACGGCGCCGGTGTCACCTCGACTGTTGTGGGGTCGGCCGCGTCGGCGGAGATTCCGGTGCCGAGTGCCGCCAGACCACTGAGCATCAGGTCGGTGTCGCGGCTGCGGAGGGTGCCGGTGATGCGGGACGGGCCGTCGGCGAGGGCGGCCAGAATCAGTGCGCGGTTGGTGATCGACTTCGATCCGGG
>JASLJL010000532.1 GCA_030152405.1 Gordonia sp. (in: high G+C Gram-positive bacteria)
GTGTCCGTGGTGATCGTGGTCATCAGCCACACCGCACCCGCGATGAGCAGGGTGCCGGGGATCACCAGGACCCGCGGGCCGCGGATGTCGTAGATCTTGCCGATCAGCGGAGACGACACACCCATCAGGATGCCGCCGGGCAGCGTGATGAGACCGGTGGTCAGCGGGCTCATGCCGAGGACGTTGTGCGCGAACAGCGGCACCACGATGAACGTGCCCATCATCGTCGCCATCGCGACGACGACGAGGATCACCGACAGCGAGAACTCCCGCGAGGCGAAGACCCGCAGGTCGAGCAGCGCCCGATCGTCTTTCTGGAGACGCAACTGACGTCCGATGAAGGCGGCCAGGCCGATCGCACCGACGACGAACGGGATCCAGATCGGCATCGCGGCCTTGCCGTCGGCCGTCTCACCGATCGCGACGAGTCCGTACACGAGGCCACCGAATCCGAGCACCGACAGCGGGATCGACAAGTAGTCGATGCGCGCTGTCGACCGCTCGCCGACGGGCTCGACGAACTTCGCGCCGACCACGGTCGCGGCGACTGCGAACGGCAGCACCACGCCGAACACCCAGCGCCAACTGAGGTGATCGAGGATGAGGCCCGACAGCGTCGGGCCGAGCGCGGGTGCGACGGCGATGACGACGGAGATGTTGCCCATCATCACGCCTCGTCGTTCTTCGGGGACCAGGGTCATGACCGTCGTCATCAGCAGCGGCAGCATGACGGCGGTGCCGAGCGCTTGAACGACACGAGCCACCAGCAGGATCTCGAATCCGGGCGCGACGACCGCGATCGCCGTGCCCGCGGTGAACAAGGCCATGGCGATGAGGAACATGGTCCGGGTGCCGAACATCTGGATGAGGAAGCCGGTCAGCGGAATCACGACGGCCATCGTCAGCATGAAGATGGTCGTCAGCCACTGCCCCTGACTCGGCGGAACGCCGAGGTCGGATTGGAGGACGGGGAGAGCGACGCTCATCACCGTCTCGTTGAGAATCACCACGAACGTCGCGACGATGAGGGTGCCGATGATCGTGTAGTCCTTGCGTGTCACCGGATAAGGAAACCCCGCGGGACCGTTCGGCGCAAACGAGTTACCCGACGGCATTGCGCCGGAGTGATTTAACTAGTTAAATCAGTGGGGTGAACCTCGCCTACGAACTGCACGACCTCGTGCGCACCCTCGACCGGCAGGCCGACGATCTCCTCCGCACGCGCGACCTCGGATACCTCCGCTACGTTGCGTTGATCATCATCGACGAGCACCCCGGGATCAGCGGCCGCCAGCTCGCCCAGGCCGTCGGCGTGAGCGACGCCGCGTCGAGCGGCATCGTCCGCAAGCTCGAAGCGGCCGGACTCGTCCACGACGTCTCCGAACCGGGCTCTGGACGGATTCGACGCTGGACCGTGACCCCGGCCGGCGCCGAGCTGCGAATCGAGTGCGACGACCTGCTCGGTGACGGCCTCGGCGAGGCGGCTCGAGGCATCGGCGTCGACCCAGCACAGCTCACCCGCACCATCCGATCCCTGCACGACGCTCTCCGCACCCCGAAGGAACTCTCATGAGCACTGCCCTGGCGGTCACCGCCGTAGCCCTGTTCGCCGTCCGCCTGCTGATCTTCGTCGCGTTGCACCTGGTCGACAGTCCATATGACCCGGTCCGCAACGCGGTCAGCGACTACGCCGTCGGGCCGACCCGCCACCTGTCCGCGGCGATGACCACCGTCACCGCACTGAGCTGGGCCGCACTGGCAGGCGCAGTATGGCTGGGAACCGACGGATGGGTCGATCGGACCCAGGCCACCGTTCTGCTCCTGGCGCTCGCCGCGATCTTCGTCGCACTGCCGTTCGCCCCCACCGACATCGAGGGAGCGACGGTCACCGCAGTCGGCCGCCTCCACTACGTCCTCGCGATCGCGTGGTTCGCGATCTCCTACTCACTGACCGGCAACTTCTCCCGACTGCTGTCCGACGAGGTCGGCGGACCGCTGGCCTCGGCCGCGTCGGTGCTGCACATCGTGGCTCTGGTGTCGTTGATCGCCCTCGTCGTCGCGCTGCTGACCCCGCTTCGCCGACGGGCGTTCGGTGTCGCCGAACGAGTCTTCATCGTCGCGATCTCGGTGTTCTATCTGATCGTCGCGATCGGACTCCTCCAGTAGATCTCAGCGCAAACGCAGAAGTGCCGCATCGACACCCGGAGAGGGGTCGATGCGGCACTGTCGCGAGCCGGTGGCTGCTAGTCGCTGTTGAGGTAGCTCAGCAGTCGGAGGATCTCGACGTACAGCCAGACCAGGGTGACGGTCAGGCCGAGGGCGACGCCCCACGAGGCCTTGGCCGGTGCACCCGCGCGGATGAGCTCGTCTGCCGAATCGAAGTCGATGAGGAACGAGAACGCCGCGAGAGCGATGCAGACCAGCGAGAAGATGATCGCGATCGGACCGCCGTCGCGCAGGCCGAGGCCCGAGCCGCCGTTGAAGAAGCCGACCACCAGGTTGCCGATCACCAGGGCGAGGACACCGAAGATGCCTGCGGTGATCATGCGGGTGAAGCGCGGCGTGACGCGGATGGCGCCGACCTTGTAGACGAACAGCATGCCGGCGAACACGCCGAGCGTGCCGAGGACCGCCTGACCGATCAGCACACCGGCCGACACGTCGCTGACCACGAGATTGCCGAACACGAAGGAGATCGCACCGACGAACAGCCCCTCGAACGCCGCGTAGGCGAGGACGATGGCCGGGTTGTCCTGCTTGCGACCGAAGGTCGCGATGAGAACGAGGACGAGCCCGCCGATGGCGCCGACGCCCATGATCGGGGCGGCGATCGACATCTGCGCGTCGAGTGTGCCGCGGCCGCTGATGATGGCGTAGGTCGCGACGGCGAAGAGGATGACCGTGCCGAGCGTCATCGCGGTCTTGGTGACGACGTCGTCGATCGTCATCGGGCGGGTGCCGGTCTGCGGCTGGTAGCCCGGCTGCGTGTACTGCTGGCCGTACTGCTGCTGACCATAGGTCATCGCGCCCTGTCCAGCGCCGGCCATGCCGGTGCCGAACGAGGCGTAACCGCCCGCGTTCTGTTTGTTGTCCTTGACCACGCCTCGCATGATCGGGTTGCTGCTCTCTCGCACTGCCTGCTCCTTAGCCGAAATCGTGCGCCTGACGTGTTAGCGGACGACTGGTTCGATCGTTCAACGAACGTCGGACCCGCTGTGTTCCCAGTTTACCGGTTCTTGACTCATGCCGGCGCAGACGGCACGCATGACCCCCTCCGCGGTGGCCAGTGCGTCTCCCCAGGGCAGGCCCGGTTTGGTCACCATCAGTGACGCCACACCGTGCGCCACGGACCACAGCTGCATGACGACGGTGACCGGGTCGCCGGAAGCGATGTACCCGCCGGCCATGGCCTCCTCGACGGTCTCGCGAATGTGAACGAAAGCCGACGACAGCAGCACCTCGTCTGTCAGAGACGGCTCTCCGGCCCTGGTCACCCGGGTGAAGGTGGTCCGGAAGACCACGTCGTTGTCGATGGCGAACCGGACGTAGGCCAGTCCCTGCGCGACGGCGCGATCCCAGAGATCGTCGACTCCGTCCGTGGCGGCCATCATCACGTCGTCGAACTTCTCGTAATAGTGCGCGCAGACGGCGTCGAGAAGCGCGTCCTTGTCCTGAAAATGCAGGTAGATCGACGGCGGCGTCACGCCGACCCGGTTCGCGACCGCACGGATCGACACCGCGTCGGCGCTCCCGTGCGTGATCAACAGATCGGTGGTGGCGTCGATGATCTCGTCGGCGAGCTGATCGCCCGATCCGCGGGGCGACCGGGGCCGGGACGGCTGGTCGGCCATCATTCCTCCTTCAATCCGATGCGGTCGTGCAGCCTGCGCAGCGGAGCCGGCGCCCACCAGTTCCACAGCCCGGCGAGCCGCATGAACGCGGGCACCAGAAGCATTCGGATGATCGACGCGTCCATCAGCACCGCGAGCGTCAGGCCCACCCCGAACATTCTCATGAATGACACCTCGGACGCCGCGATGCCGGCGAACACGATGGCCATCAGCAGTGCGGCCGCCGTGACGACACGCCCGGTGCGGGCCAGTCCTACGGCGACGGCGTGGTCATTGGCGGCCCTCGTCCGATCCGACTTGAGCCACTCCTCACGTATGCGACCGAGCAGGAACACCTCGTAGTCCATCGACAGTCCGAATGAGATGCAGAACATCAGGATCGGCATGGTCGCAACGAGATAGCCCTGCGGCGTCGTGCCGAAGCCGCCGAGGTGCCCCTCCTGGAAGATCCAGACCATCGCGCCGAAGGTAGCCGACAACGACAGGATGTTCAGCGCCAATGCCTTGA
>JASLJL010000536.1 GCA_030152405.1 Gordonia sp. (in: high G+C Gram-positive bacteria)
TGTCACCCGCTGGCATCCGGGATTCGGCGTGTCGTTGTCCGGCGCGCGGGCGTACCGGGGTCGTCGCGGTTACGTCGTCTCCGCCGACGGCGTCGCGACCGTCTCACCGGATCACCTGCGGGATCGGATCGGACTGATCGACGCGACCGCCACGTTGCTGGAGGCGACTGCCGGGCGTGCCCCTCGACTCGGCTGCTTCGGGCTTCACGAATGGGCGATGGTCTACCGCGCCGACTCGACCCGCCACCCGCATCCGCTCCGTCTGGGCGCGGCCGGAACCGACGACGTGGTGGAGCGCAACCGCCTGCAGTGCACCCACTTCGACGCGTTCCGCTTCTTCACCGAACCTGCGCGCCCCCGCAACGGAAAGCTGTTGACGAGGACGGAGGCGGTGGCGAACGAGCAGCCGGGGTGTCTTCACGCAACGATGGACCTGTACCGGTACTGCCTGCGGCTGTCCCCGTTGATCGGGTCCGACCTGCTGGCCGACTGCTTCGAACTCGCACTCATCGCGCGGGAACTCGACATGCGGGCGGGACCGTACGACCTGTCGGGGGTCCTCGACATGTCCGGACGCCCGTACACCGCGGTTCCGATCGAGACGCCGGAGGGACGGGCGCAGTACGTGTCCGAGCAGACCACGATCGCCGAGCGCGGCGCCGTGCTCCGCGACGCGGTGATCGCCGAATGCCGTGACCTGCGCGACCTCTCTCGGGGCGACGCCCCGGCGGCGGGTGGCGGCCGGTAGAATATCGGACGCCGGATGCTGGAGTGTCCGGAATTCGCGAACGTCCACCAGAAAGGTCGTCATGTCTGATCGTGTCACCGTCAACGGCTTGCAGGTCGCTGAGGTCCTCTACGACTTCGTCAACAACAAGGCTCTGCCGGGTACCGGTGTAGACGCCGACGCGTTCTGGACCGGCGCCGCCGCGGTGATCAACGATCTCGCGCCCCGCAACCGCGAACTCCTCGCGGTGCGCGACGACCTCCAGGCCAAGCTCGACGCGTGGCACCGCGACCACGAGACCGTCGACTTCGACGAGTACAAGGCATTCCTCTCCGAGATCGGCTACCTCGTCCCCGTTCCGGACGACTTCGAGATCACCACGTCGGGCGTCGACGAGGAGATCACCTCGGTCCCCGGACCTCAGCTGGTGGTCCCGATCCTCAACGCCCGCTTCGCGCTCAACGCGTCGAACGCCCGTTGGGGTTCGCTGTACGACGCGCTGTACGGCACCGACGCCATCTCCGAGGCCGACGGCGCGGAGAAGGGCTCGTCCTACAACAAGGTCCGCGGCGACAAGGTGATCGCGTTCGCCAAGGCGTTCCTCGACAAGGCCGTCCCGCTGGAGGAGTGCAGCCACGTCGACGTGACCTCGTACGCCGTCGACGGCGGCAAGGTCGTCGTGACGTTCGGTGACGCGACCACCACGTTCGCCGATCCGACCGCGTTCGTCGGATACACCGGCGACCCGGCCGCACCGACGGGCATCCTGCTGCGCCACAACGGCCTGCACCTGGAGATCCAGATCGATCCGTCGTCGCCGATCGGTTCCACCGACAAGGCAGGCGTCAAGGACGTCGCCGTCGAGTCCGCGGTCACCACGATCATGGACTTCGAGGACTCGGTCGCCGCGGTCGACGCCGAGGACAAGGTCCTCGGATACACGAACTGGCTCGGACTCAACAAGGGCGACCTCGCCGAAGAGGTGACCAAGGGCGGCAAGTCGTTCACGCGCGTCCTCAACCCGAACCGCGTCTACACCGCACCCGACGGCTCGACCGTCGAACTCCACGGCCGCAGCCTCCTGTTCGTCCGCAACGTCGGTCACCTGATGACCAACCCGGCGATCCTCGACGCCGACGGCAACGAGGTTCCCGAGGGCATCATCGACGCCCTCGTCACCTCGGCGATCGGCATCCACGGAATGAGCTCGGAAGGCCTGCAGAACTCGCGGACCGGCTCCATCTACATCGTGAAGCCGAAGATGCACGGTCCCGACGAGGTCGCATTCACCAGCGAGCTGTTCGGCCGCGTGGAGGACGTCCTCGGCCTCGAGCGCAACACCCTCAAGGTCGGCATCATGGACGAGGAGCGCCGCACCTCGGTGAACCTGAAGGCGTCGATCAAGGCCGCGGCCGATCGTGTCGTCTTCATCAACACCGGATTCCTCGACCGCACGGGCGACGAGATCCACACCTCGATGGAGGCCGGACCGTTCGTCCGCAAGGCCGACATCAAGGGCCAGACCTGGTTCAACGCCTACGAGGACTCGAACGTCGACACCGGCCTCGCCGCGGGTCTGCAGCACAAGGCGCAGATCGGCAAGGGCATGTGGGCGATGCCCGACCTGATGGCCGACATGCTGGAGCAGAAGATCGGTCACCCGAAGGCCGGCGCGAACACCGCGTGGGTGCCGTCGCCGACCGCGGCCACACTGCACGCATTGCACTACCACGAGGTCGACGTGTTCGAGCGTCAGGACGAGATCGCCAAGCGCGACCCCGCCTCGGTCGACGACATCCTCACGATCCCGCTCTCGGCGAACCCGAACTGGACCGATGAGGAGAAGCGCGAGGAGCTCGACAACAACGCGCAGTCCATCCTCGGCTACGTGGTCCGCTGGATCGACCACGGCGTCGGCTGCTCGAAGGTTCCCGACATCCACGACGTCGCCCTGATGGAGGACCGCGCGACGCTGCGCATCTCGAGCCAGCTGCTCGCGAACTGGCTGCGTCACGGCATCGTCACCGAAGACGACGTCGTCGCCGCCCTGAAGCGGATGGCTCCGGTCGTCGACCGTCAGAACGCAGGCGATCCCGAGTACCGTCCGCTCGCCGCCGATTTCGACACGAACATCGCGTTCAACGCGGCGAAGGCGCTGATCCTGGAGGGCGCCGCGCAGCCGAGCGGCTACACCGAACCGATCCTGCATCGGGCGCGCCGCGAGTACAAGGCGGCGAACGCCTGATACACCTGATGGTGTAGGCGCCGGGCCGCGGGGCGGAAACGCCTCGTGGCCCGGCGTTTTCAGTCGAATCGACAGAGAGTACACGCACGGGCTCGGGGTGGGCCGAGCACACAGGAGGGAAACGCGGTGTCGAAGCACTCGTCCGGCGAGAGCAATCGTCAGTTCATCGCACGACCGATCGTCGCTGGAGCGCTGGTCGTGATCCTGATCGCGGCGGTGATCACGGCGTGGTCCAAGCTCGGCGACGACATCGACGAGTCGGCGACGACGGAGGCGTCGGCGTGCATCGAGGGGATCGCGACTGTTCCGGTGGTCGCCGATCCCGCGATCGCGCCCGGTCTGCAACGCATCGCGCAGAACTACAACGACACGCGCCCGATCGTCCGTGACCACTGCGTCAGCGTGCAGGTGCGGCCGGCCGACGCTCGCGCCACGCTGGAAGGTCTGACCGCGGCGAAGTGGGACACGCAGGCCTTCGGTCCCTTCCCCGGCGCGTGGGTGCCGGAGTCGTCGGTGTGGTCCGCCGCGTTGCAGACCTCGAAGGCGTCGATGCTGCAGGGCCCGCCGACGTCGCTCGTCACGTCGCCCGTCCGGCTCGTCCTGGAACGGCGGCTCGCCGAGGACGTCGACGGCCGAATCGCGTGGCGGGACCTTCCCAGCCTCACACAGGCCAATTCCCTCGCCAGGTACGGGCACCGCGATTGGGGATCGCTGCGACTGGCGATGCCCAACGGACCGCAGTCGGACGCCACGGCGCTCGCGTCGCAGGGCGTCGCCGCCGCTGTCGTCGATCAGAAGGGCGTGCTGACCGCTGCACAGGCCTCGTCGGCTCCCGTTCAGCAGGCACTCGACCAGCTCATGTCGGCGCCGCCGAAGATCGGCGACGGATCCACCGCAGCGGCGGTGTCGGCGATCGCGTCCGTCACCGATCCGGCGACGGCGCAGGTGCGTGCCGTCCCGGCCACCGAGCAGAGCCTGTACGCGTCCACGAAGGGCGACAAGACCGCGAAGATCGCCGTCGTCTCCCCGACTGGTTCGACACCGATCGCCGACTACCC
>JASLJL010000062.1 GCA_030152405.1 Gordonia sp. (in: high G+C Gram-positive bacteria)
CAGCGATGTGGAACTCCTCATCGCCAACGGCGTCGACGCCGCCGAACTCCTCGTGAAACAGGGACTCGAAGCCGCGCAGAACGTCGTCCACGCCTGGTAGCGCGGCCTCCGACCACCCTCTGTCGGCCCATTTCTTCGTGACTGTCGTCACCGACCCGTCTCCTGAGCTAGCATTCACTAACTGGATCGAACGATCTAAACGTGACTGAGAACTCAGGAGCCTACCGGCCATGTCGAGCGACACACCATCCGAACTGCCTGTACTTCCTACGCGAATCCGCTGGTCGTCGGCCACTGCCGCGTTCCAAGTGGAAGGTGCGCGCACCGAAGGCGGCCGCGGTCGCTCCGTGTGGGACACCTGGGTGGACACCCCGGGCAAGGTCAAGGACGGCTCCACCGCCGAACCCGGCGCCGACAGCTATCACCGCTGGGCCGACGACGTAGCCCTCGCGGCGGGCCTGGGCCTCGACCGTTACCGCTTCTCCATCTCGTGGACGAGAGTCCAGCCGGACGGAACCGGGCAGGCGAACGCCGCGGGGCTCGACTACTACTCGCGCCTCGTCGACGACCTTCTCGCGGCCGGGGTGACGCCGTTCCCGACGCTGTACCACTGGGACCTGCCCGTTCCGCTGCACGAGGCAGGCGGCTGGCGCGGCCGCGACGTCGTCAGTCGCTTCGCCGAGTACACCGAGCTCGTCGCGGAGCGGCTCGGCGACCGCGTCACGAACTGGTACACGATCAATGAGCCCGCAATGACCACCCTGCAGGGCTATGCGACCGGCGAGCTCGCACCCGGCGAGTTCCTGCTGTTCGACGCCATCGGCACCGCGCATCACCAGCTCCTCGCGCACGGCCACGCCACCCGCATCCTCCGCGAGCACGGTGCGACCGCCGTCGGCGTCGCCAACAATCACACGCACGTCTACCCGCTGACCGACTCCGCCGGCGACCGCGAAGCCGCTGTCGCGTACGACGTTCTGCACAACCGCATGTTCGCCGATCCCGTGCTCACCGGCGCATACCCGGACTTGTCGGCGTACGGCGTCGACATGCCGATCGTCGACGGCGACCTGGAGATCATCTCCGTGCGACCCGACTTCTACGCGGTCAACTTCTACAACCCGACCACGGTCACCGCGCCGTCGCCGGGCATCCCGATCCCGTTCGACATCGTCCCGACCCCGGACGTCGAATACACCGGTTTCGGCGAGGAATGGGCGATCAAACCCGCGGCGCTGCGAGATCTGCTGATCGACTTCGCCGCCCGCTACCCGGACCTCCCGCCCGTGGTGATCAGCGAGAACGGCGCGTCGTTCCCCGAACCGCCCACCGCAGGCGACGGCATCGACGACACCGACCGGATCGCGTATCTCGACGGTCACATCCGTGCCGTGGGTGAAGCGATGAGCGCCGGAGTCCGCGTGGACGAGTACACGGTCTGGTCGCTGCTGGACAATTTCGAATGGGCCGACGGCTACACGCAGCGCTTCGGACTGACACACGTCGACTTCGAGACCGCCGAACGCACGCCCAAGGCGTCGTACGACTGGTATCGCCGAATGATCGCGGAGAACCGCAAGTGAGCAATCGAACCGCCTCCCCCACGTCGCGCGCCATGGCCGCAGGCGGCCGCACGTGGCTGACGCTCTTCACAGTCGTCTGGCTCGTCATCTGGATGGTGCAGCTGACACCGCTCCAACTACTCCTGCCTCTCCAGCTCGATCAGGAGAGCTCACAGGGCGGTGACGAGTGGATCCACACCGTCGTCGTCTCAGGTCTCATCCTCGGTGCGGGCGGCCTCGCCGGCGTGGTCGCGGGCCCGCTCGCGGGCGCGTGGTCCGATCGCACCGACGGCGCCCGGCTGCCCGCGATACTCGGTGGACGACGACGCGTCTGGTCGTTGATCGGCACCTGGGTGATGGCCGTGTTCTTGGTGCTCGTCGGCATCTCTCACTCGGAGTGGACGATCGGCGCCGCGTGGATCGGTGTGTGCATCGGTGTCGGCGTCGCATCCGCATCGTTCACCGCACTCATCGCCGATCAGCTCGAAGTCGATCAGCGCGGCGCGGCGTCGGCCGCCGTCGGCGCATCGCAGGCGCTCGGCATCGTGGTCGGCGTCGGGGTGATCGGCAGCCTCGACCTGGAACCGTGGGCGGGCTACCTGATCCTTGCCGTCCTCATCGCCGTCGTCGGCACCGCGGCGACGTTCGCACTCCCCGATCCGAAGGTCGACCGCGTCGAGCTGGCCGTCGGCGACCGCCGAGACCGGTGGGACTCGTTCCGCGACAAGGACTTCAGCTGGATGCTCGCGGGCCGCTTCGTCGCCAACGTCGGCAACGCGCTCGGCACGTCTCTCTTCCTGTTCTTCCTCCTGTACGGACTCGACCAGGACAAGGACACCGCGGAAGGCAACCTGATCCTCCTCGTCGTGGTGTACACGGTGTTCGTGGTGCTCGCGTCGATCGTGTCGGGATCGCTCGCCGACAAGGGGTGGAACCGCCGCTCCCTCACCGTCGCGTCGGCGATGGTGCAGGCGGTGTCCGGCCTGATCATCGTGGCGTCGCCGACCTTCACCGCGACGATGATCGCCGCTGCCTTCATGGGTGTCGGCTACGGCGCGCTCTCGACGGCCGGCCTCGCCTTCGCCACCGACCTGCTCCCGCACGAGCAGGATCACGGGCGTGATCTCGGGATCGTGAACGTCGCCGCTGCACTCGGCCAGCTCGTCGGACCGGTCCTCGGGGCCGGGCTCGTCGCGCTCGTCGGCGGGTTCTGGTTGGTGTTCCTGATGGGGTTCGTGCTGTCTGTCGTCGGCGGCCTGGTGACGCTGCGTGCTCGCGCCGTTTAAGCGGTCATTAGAATAATTCGAAGAATGTCTGGCCGGTCCTCCCCCGGTCGGACGACACGATGAGCACAGAAGAAGGACGAACACACGTGGCGACTCTGGTGACACCCTCGGGACATCCGAATGTGGCGATGCTCGGCATCGGCGCTTACCGCCCCAACCGGCTCGTGACCAACGACGAACTGTGCACCGTCCTGGACTCCTCGGACCAGTGGATATTCGAACGCAGCGGCATCCACAACCGACGCTGGATCAGCGGCGACGAGACGATGCGGTCGATGTCGGCTGCCGCCGCCGAGCGCGCGATCGTCAACTCCGGAGTCGACCGCGAGAAGATCGACATGCTGATCCTGGCGGCGAGCAGTTGGCCGTACAACGTGCCTCACGGGGCGCCGATCATCGCGTCCGACATCGGCATCAACGGCATCTCCGCGTTCGACGTCTCGGCCGGATGCGGCGGCTTCGGGTACGCCCTGGGCGTCGCCGCCGATGCCATCCGCGCCGGCAGTGCGACCTATGTGGTCGTCATCGGCGCCGAGACCATGTCGGTCGGCCTCGACGTGACCGATCGCGGCACCGGCTTCATCTTCGGTGACGGCGCGGGCGCCGTCGTCGTCGGCCCGAGCGAGGTGAACGGCATCTCCCCGATGGTGTCCGGAAGCGACGGCGACAACGCCGAGGCGATCAGCCAGAACCGCGACACCGTCGAGTACATGGCCCGCGCGGTCGAGTACCAGGGCAAGGATCCCGAGACCGATCCCGTCGGGCGCCTGGTGATCAGCATGGAGGGCCCGCGCGTGTTCCGCTGGGCGGCGATCACGCTGCCGAAGGCGCTCACCACGATGCTGACCGAGTCCGGTGCGGGCGTCGACGACATCGAGGTCTTCATCCCGCATCAGGCGAACGCACGCATCAACGAACTGATGAAGAAGAACCTCGGATTCGCCGACGACCTCCCCATGGCCAACGACATCGAGAACACCGGCAACACGTCGGCCGCCTCGATTCCGCTCGCCATGGAGGAGATGCTCGCGACCGGGAAGGCCAAGGGCGGCGAGACCGCGCTCATCCTCGGTTTCGGCGCCGGTCTGAGCTACGCGGGCGGCGTGGTCACCATGCCCCCAGCCCCGAAGGTCACCAGCTTCGACGGCCTCGACGACGCCGTTCCCGGCCCTCTCGCCACGCATCTGCGTCTGAAGTAACGGCGCGCGTCAGGCGTTCTCCTTTCGGAAGACGGACGTTCCCCACCACGCCGCGAGAGCACTCAACACGATCGCCGCGAGCAGGCCCCAGAGCACCTGCGTCGTCATCACGTCGCCGAGGAACGAACTGCGCACGGCGTCGGTGATCCAGCGGAACGGGATGAAGTCGCTCACTCGCTTGAGCCAGTCCGGCCCGATCGTCATCGGCAGCAGGATGCCGGACAG
>JASLJL010000070.1 GCA_030152405.1 Gordonia sp. (in: high G+C Gram-positive bacteria)
CGCCGCCCGGGCCGGTCCGACCCGGACCTCCTCAGGGGCCGCCTCCCCAGAATCCCCAGGGCCAGCGTCCGCAAGGCCGGAATCCGCAGGGACCGGGACCGGTGCCGCCGCGTGCGCCGGCTCCGAGTCCGCCTCAGGCCACGCCCCGGCCCGCCCCTGCCGATCAGGCCGGTGCGCTCGCGTACTCGGCGGTGCCCGAGCCGTCACGTCCGATGTCGCCCGCTGCAGCGGCGACGCCTGCTGCGCCTGCGCCTGCCCCCGCGAAGGAGACTCCCGTGACGCCGGAACGCCCGTCGTCGAACACGTCGACCGCCGGCGCGTCCGATCAGATCAACGTGCCCGCGATCATCGCGCTCGTGCTCTCCGGCCTCGGCATCACGTTCCCCATCGGCCTGTGGCTCGGCTACCGGTCGCGCAACCAGATCGATCGAGAAGGCACCCTCGGACGCGAGTTCGCGACCGCCGCGATCATCGTCGGCTACCTGTGGCTGATAGCCCTGGTGATCGGCGTGATCGCGTACCTCTGGATCCTGATCTAGAACGTCAGCGCAGCGGGTCGAAGGGCGCCAACTCGTTCGGTGTCTCGCCCGTGACGATCGCTTCTGCGAGGAGACGACCCGTCGCGGGTCCCAAGGTTATGCCCCACATCCCGTGACCGCCGGCGACGTGCACTCGGCTCGACCGAGTCGACCCGATCACCGGTAGTCCGTCGGGAGTGCACGGCCGCGATCCCACCCATTCGTCCTTGCGGTCGTCGAGGTCCGCTCCGCGGAGCAGGGGGCGAGCGGCGTCGACGATCGCCATGATCCGACGTTCGTCCAGATGTGCGTCCGGGTCGCGGAACTCCATCATTCCGGCGACGCGCAGCCGATCCCCGAGCGGCGTGCACGCTACTCGCTGCGCCGGGAAGTAGATCGGGTTCTCCGGCACGGTGTCGACGGGGACGCTGAAGCTGTAACCCCGTCCCGCCTGAACCGGGACTCGCACACCGAAGTCGCGGGCGTGCCTGCTGATCCAGGCGCCCGTCGCGAGGACCACCTCGTCGTACCGTTCGACTCCCTCCGACGTCGTCACGAGCACGCCGTCGGATGTCGCGTCGACGTCGTCCACCCGGACGCCCTGGCGGATGAGTCCACCGCGAGCCCGGAACGACGAAGCAAGACTGTCGACGAACGCGCCCGGGTCGATGAACCGCTGTCCCTCGAGTCGGATGCCGCAGGTCACCTCATCGGACAGCGCGGGCGCGATGACTCGGGCTCGGGTCCCGTCGACCAGCTCGAACCCGATGTCCTGCCCCGCCGCCTTGATGTGCCGGAGCTCGTCGAGGAGCACCTCGCGGTCCGACTCCGTGCGGTACGCGGCGAGGAAGTCGTCGGCGGTGCGCGTCCTCACTCCGACTCCCCCGTCGGCCAATGCGTCGAACGAGCCGAGGGCCGTGCGGTTGATCGGCACGAGCGCGTCCATGGCGGTCTTCCATCGCGACGCGGTGCTGTGCCTGGCGAACGAGGTGAGGAAGCGGATCAGCCGCGGATTGACGGTCGGCGGCACGTACACCGGCGACGACGGGCTCAGGACCGCCCGGATTCCGTACTTGAGGACTGCGGGCTCGGGCAGCGGGGTGCTGATTCCGGGGGTGAGCCATCCGGCGTTGCCCCACGACGATCCGGCTGCGACGTCCTTCCGTTCGAGGACTGTCACGTCCACTCCGCGCTCCTGGAGGAACCAGGCCGTCGAGAGACCGACCATGCCCGCTCCGACGACGGCGATTCGTCGTGTCTGACCTGCGTTGTTCATCGTGTCGACCTCTCGTCATCGGGATGCTGTGCCTCCCAGTGTGCGATCGATCGTGATGAAAGTCACTGTCATGTCAGCACATCAGATAGCCTTGAGAATGTGGTGAGGGCACAGTGATCGACATCGCGACTCTGGGCGCGTCGCTCGGCGACGGGATCGCTCGGACCACGGTGCGCGGACGACGCGAGACCGTCACCGACGTCCTGCTCGCCGACGGCGACGCCCCGGCCCGCGACGCCGGCGCCGTGGTGCTGGGGAACGGCGTCGTCGACGAGGCGGGCGCGCTCGACGTGCTCCGTTTCGCAGCGGGGTCCCATGCGTGCGCCGTCGTGCTCAGGGAGCCGTTCGCCGATCTGCCTGTGGTGCACCGGCAGGCTGCGGACATGCAGGTGACCGTCCTCGAGCTGCAGCGATTGGTCTCCTGGACGCACTTCGTCTGGCTGGTGCGGAGCGTGCTCGACCAGTCGGCGGGGTCGTCCGACGCCCTGGTCGCGCATCCCGTCGACTACGGCGAGCTTTTCGAGTTCGCCGACGCCGCGGCCGCCATCGTGAGTGCTCCGGTGACCGTCGAGGACGCCTTCTCGCGCGTGCTCGCATACTCGGCGCTTCAGGACACGGCCGATCCGGTCCGGATCTCGACGATCGTCGGACGCCGCGTTCCCGAGCAGGTCGTGAAGCACTTCCGGTCGCGCGGCGTGTTCCGCACCTTGCACGCGGCGACCGAACCGTTCCGCGTCCCCGCGGGTGACGACGGGGTGCTCGAACGGTTGGTCGTCCCCGTGCGGGCCGGTCGGGAGCTGCTCGGGTCGGTGTGGGTGGTCGATCCCGGCCCCCTGTCCGAACGTCAGCTCGCCGAACTGGTCCGCACCTCGTCGGTGATCGCGCTGCACCTCCTCCGGCTTCGCGCGGTGTTCGGCGCCGCGCGTCGAGTCACCATCGAACGACTCCGGTCGGTCCTCATCACCGGAGACGAGTCGACCGACCGCTTGCCCGCCGGACCGTGGCGGGTGGTCGCGCTGGGGCGTGGGTCAGCTGACTCCGACTCCGACTCCGGCTTCCGACTGGAACTGTGGGAGCTCGCTCTACGTCGTCTCGGCTGGTCACAACCGCTGATCACCGACGTGGACGGCGTTCCGATGGCGCTGGTCTCCGCCGAGCCCGGAACCGGTCCCGGCAGTTGGTCCTGGCTTCGCGACGCGGCGTCGGCACTCCCCGATCAGGTGGACGCCCTGCTCGTGGCAGGCCGCACCGCGGTCACGGCCGCGGAGCTGCCGCGCTCGCGCGCCGACGCGCTAGACGTCCTCGCCCTCGCCCGCAGCGGCGCCGTCGTCGCCCCCACCACGTCGGACGACGTATGGCACGAACTGGTGATCGCGCGGGCCGTCGCGTCGCTCGCCGGCACCGCGCGATCACCAGTTCGTGCCACACCTCATCCGACGTGGTGGGGGCGACGACGGCACCGCTGCGGACGAGGGTGAGGACGTCGAGCGCGTCGGCGCGCGAGCGCGGCAGCTCCGCGGCCGTGACCGCGGTGCGGCCTGCCA